>NZ_JBEXKG010000040.1:0-55718 GCF_040609555.1 Streptomyces sp. NPDC004658 | reverse complement strand
CTAGGGCTCGGTGCTGTTCCTTGGCCGGCACGTGGGCTACCCGGTGGCCCTCGAAGGCGCGCTCAAGCTGAAGGATCTGGCGACCGCCGGGCAGCCCCGCTCAGCCGCCCGCCCGTGGAGGCGGCCGGACGCGGTACCGGGACCGGCGGCACCCGTCCCGCCCGCCAGGCGGCGAGCCCCGTGGTCAGACCGATGAACAGCACCGCGCCCGCCGGTACCGCGCACAGCGCCAGGGTGTGCCCGGGCAGCCCCTGCCACACGCCCACCGCGTCGCCGAGCCGCCCCGGGACCCGGCTGCCCAGCCCCTCGGTGAGCGCGACCGCGCCCACCGCGCCGAGCAGCGCGTACGCCAGATGCTGGAGGAGGAAGATCCGTACGACCTGGCCGGGCGTGAAGCCGATCGCCTTCAGCACCGACAGGTCCCGCAGATGCCCGCGGATGCGGGTCGCGATGGCCCCGTGCACCGCGAACCCGGCGGCGATCAGCGCGCCCAGACCGAACAGGCCGAGCACCTGGCCGAGCAGCCGGTTGTCCCCCTGGGCCTCCGCGCGGGCCTGCTGCCAGGTGGAGACCTCGCCGACCGCTCCGGCGCCCAGCACGGTGACGGCACGCTGGACGGCGTAGTCGGTGTCGGACGGATCGGCGAGCCGCAGCCCGATGACCTGGCCGGCCGGGGCCCGCACGGCGGACGGCAGCGCCCACACCAGTCCCGGCTGCTCGCCGGGACGGTACGGGGGTTCGGTGCTGTCCGCGATGCCCTCGACGGTGAGGGTGCGCGCCGTGCCGGGCAGCGTCAGGATGTCGCCGGGCTCGGCCAGCAGGGCGCGGGCCAGGCTGCTCTCCAGCACCACGCCGTCCGGCGCGGCCGGGCGCAGCCAGCGCCCGGTGACGAGCACGGGCCGGCCGACGGAGGGCAGGTCGGGGGTGGCGCGCAGTTCGACGGCGGCGCGGGTGCCGCGGGCGGCGACGGTGGCGGACTCGGCGCGGTAGGGGCCGGCGACGCTGGTGACGCCGTCCAGCCGGGCCAGTGCGCGGGCGTCCGCGGACGGCGCGGTGTGCAGCCAGACGTGGGCGCCGCGCGCCTCGGCGAAGGTCCGCTGCCAGGGGTTCGTGGCGTAGCCGAACAGGGCCGCGGCGAGCAGCAGCGAGGCGACGACGCCCGCGGTGGCCAGGATCAGGAACAGTGCCTCGCCGCGGTGGGTGCGCAGGTCGGAGTGCGCCCAGCGCAGGGTGGCCCGCATGTCCCTCAGGTCCAGCACGGTCAGTCCCTCAGCTCCAGCACGCCGCATATGCCGCTCCGCCGGGGCGGCGGCGCGCCGTCCAGGGCCGCGTCGTCGGCGATGCGGCCGTCGAAGAAGCTGATCACACGGTCGGCGGCGCTGGCCAGCCGGGCGTCGTGGGTGACCAGCACGATGGTCTGGCCGCGCCCGTGGAAGCGGGACAGCAGGCGCATCACCTCGCGGGTGCCCTTGCTGTCCAGGCTGCCGGCGGGCTCGTCCGCGAGCAGCAGCGGCGGATGGTTGACCAGCGCCCGGGCGAGGGCGACCCGTTGCTGCTCGCCGCCGGACAGCTCGCCCGGCATGCTGCGCTCCTTGCCCTCCAGACCCAGCTCGGCGAGAAGCGCCTCCCGCTCGGCGCGGGCCTTCTTCGGCGGGACGCCGGCCAGCAGCGCGGGCAGTTCCACGTTGTCGGCGACCGACAGGTTCGACACCAGGTTGAAGAACTGGAAGACGATCCCGATGGCCTTCCTGCGCTCCACGGCCCAGCGGGCCTCGCTGAAGGAGTCCGTGCACCGGCCGTCGAGCCAGACGCTGCCCTCGTCCGGCCGCTGGAGCCCGCCGAGCAGGTGCAGGAGCGTGGACTTGCCCGCGCCGGACGGCCCGGTGATCGCGACGAACTCGCCCCGGGCGACCGCGAGGTCGACCCCGCGCACGGCGCGCGCGGGCGCGCCCTCGCCGTAGTGGGTCTTCACCAGCCCCTCGGCGCGCAGCACCGGAGCGTGGCCGTCACTCACTCCAGACCCTCCAGTTCCTCCTGGCACCGCTCCAGCCAGTCGAGGTCGGCCTGCAGGTGCAGCATCGCGCCCTCGATCAGCAGCTGGGCGATTCGGTTGTCCCGGCTCTCGGCCGCGGCCAGTTTCGACAGGTTGCGCATGGTGTTGAGGTACTGGCGCCGCTGCCGGTTGATGAGGGCGATCTGGTCGGCGAGACCGGTCTGCGGGGCGAGGGCGAGCTTCATGAAGAACTCGTCCCGCACCCGCGGCTCGTCCTCGGTCTCCTCGAACCAGGCGAGCAGCGCCTCGCGCCCGGCGTCGGTGAGGTGGTAGACCTTCTTGTTGGGCCGGCTGGACTGCTCGACGTCCTCGCCCTCGATCAGCCCGGACTTCTCCAGGCGGCCGAGGGTGACGTAGATCTGGCCGACGTTCGGCTGAGGGTACGCGGCGCCCAGCAGTTGCTCAAGGTCCTGCTTCAGCTCGTAGCCGTGGGCCGGGCCGCGGGCGAGGAGTGCCAGGAGGGGCAGGCGCACTCGTGCTGTCCTCCTGTCTGCTTCATGTGCTCCAGGCCCTAGTATCGCGCATACCTAACAGGTATACATGGCCTCTGTCCCCGGGCGAGGGTGCCCGTGGTGCCGGTGTACAGGGAGGAACCTATGCGGTGGATACGCACCGCCGGTAGGGGCCTTCTCGTTCTCGTCGTGGTCATGGCCGGGTACGTGGCCTCGGGCGCCCGTGCCGACGAGGGCGCGGGAGGCGGTCGCGGCCCGCTCACGCTGGCCACCGCCGGTGACCTCACCGGCTATCTCGGCCCGCTGCTCCAGGGCTGGAACCGCACCCACCCCGGCGAGAAGGTCACCCTGGTCGAGCTGCCGGACTCCGCCGACGAGACGCACGCGCAGATGACGACCGACCTGCGCGGCGGCGACCGGGGCCGGTTCGACGTCCTCAACATCGACGTCGACTGGACCTCCGAGTTCGCGGCGGCCGGCTGGATCCGCCCGCTGCCCCGCGACCGCTTCCCGCTGGACAGCTTCCTGCGGCCGGTCGTGGACACGGCGACGTACGACGGACGGCTGTACGCGGTCCCGTACGTCACGAACGCCGGACTTCTCCTGTACCGCAAGGACATCCTCGACAAGGAGGGCGTGCCCCCGCCGCGCACCTGGGCCGAGCTGGAGCGCGACGCGCGGACCATCGCGCCGAAGTACGGACTCGGCGGCTACGCGGGCCAGTTCCTGCCCTACGAGGGCCTCACCGTGAACGCGGCCGAGGCGGTGTACTCGGCGGGCGGCACCATCCTCGGCGGCGAGGGCACCCGGGTCACCGTCGACTCGGCCGCCGCCCGCGAGGGCATCGGCTTCCTCGCCCGCGGCGTCCGCGAGGGCTGGATCCCGAAGCAGGCGCTGACGTACAAGGAGGAGGAGTCCAAGCAGGCCTTCCAGGACGGCCGGCTGCTCTTCCTGCGCAACTGGCCCTACGCCTACGCCGTCGCCTCCGCCCCGGGTTCCCGGGTCGCCGGGAGGATCGGCGCCGTACCGCTGCCCGGGCCCGACGGGCCGGGCAGGAGCGTCCTCGGCGGCTCCAACCTCGCGGTCAACACCCACGCCCGGCACCCGGACTCCGCCGCGCGCCTGATCGCCTACCTCACCAGCGAGCCCGTGCAGCGCCAGGTGCTCACCCGGGGTGCGCTGCCGCCCGTGCGCGCCGGGCTCTACGAGGACCCCGCGCTCATCAAGCGGTTCCCCTATCTGCCGACCCTGCGCACCGCCGTGCTGACCGCCCGGCCGCGTCCGAAGAGTCCGCACTACGACCAGGTCAGCCTGGCCGTGCAGGCGGTCGTGCAGGACGCGCTCAGCGGGCGGCAGACGCCCGGACAGGCCGTGCGCCGGCTGGCGCGCGAACTCGACGCCATCGCCAGCCGATAACGGGCCGCCGGCCCGCTCCTAGTTACATGTTAGGTAACGCGGACATCTCAACTGGCGACGGACTGTCCAAGTAAGTCCGTGTTTGCCAGCCCAACTCATCGGTAGCTCCTGTTCTTTTCGTTGACACCGTCGCGACACGCCTACCTAACATGCATGCATGTTGAGTAAGTACCACTGGTGGCGGGACGCCGTGATCTACCAGGTGTACGTCCGCAGCTTCCTGGACAGCACCGGTGACGGCATCGGCGATCTGGCCGGCGTCCGGGCCGGGCTGCCGTACCTGAAGAAGCTCGGCGTCGACGGGATCTGGCTGAGCCCCTTCTACCCCTCGCCGCAGCACGACCACGGCTACGACGTGGCCGACTACCGCGGTGTCGACCCGCTCTTCGGCGACCTCGCCGAGTTCGACCTGCTGATGGCCGCCGCCCGGCGGCTCGGCATCAAGGTGCTCCTCGACATCGTCCCCAACCACTGCTCCAGCGAGCACCCGTGGTTCCGCGAGGCCCTGGCCGGCGAGCCCGGCAGCCCGGCCCGCGCCCGCTTCCACTTCGCCGACGGCCGCGGCCCCGACGGCAGCGAACCGCCCAACAACTGGCACTCCATGTTCGGCGGCCCCGCCTGGACCCGGGTCGCCGACGGCCAGTGGTACCTGCACATGTTCACGCCCGAACAGCCCGACTGGAACTGGCGCAACCCCGAGATCCCCGACGAGTTCGACCGGATCCTGCGGTTCTGGCTCGACCGGGGCGTCGACGGCTTCCGCATCGACGTCGCCGCCGGCCTGTTCAAGCACCCCGACCTGCCCGACTCCGACGACCCGGAGGCCGACGCCCGCACCCGCGACTCGGTCAACCCGCTCGCCTGGAACCAACCCGAGGTCCACGACGTGTGGCGCCGCTGGCGCGCCATCTGCGAGGAGTACGGCGCCCGGGACGGCCGGGAACGGCTGCTCGTCGGCGAGGTCTCCGTCCCCACCGCCCGCGAACACGCCCTGTACGTCCGCCCCGACGAGCTGCACCAGGCCTTCTTCTTCGACCTGCTCGGCGCCCCCTGGGACGCCGACGCCTTCCGCAAGGTCATCACCGAGGCCATGCAGGACATCGCCGGCACCGGCTCCACGGTCACCTGGGTCCTCAACAACCACGACCAGGTCCGCACCGTCACCCGCTACGGCGAACCCGCCACCGAGGGCAGCGGCCTCGGCGCCGCGCGCGCCCGCGCCGCCGCGCTGCTGATGCTGGCGCTGCCCGGAGCCGCGTACATCTACCAGGGCGAGGAACTGGGCCTGCCCGAGGTCGTCGACCTGCCGGACGACGTGCTCACCGACCCGATCTTCCGCCGCACCGGCAGCCGAGCCCGGATCCGCGACGGCTGCCGGGTGCCGCTGCCCTGGTCCGGGCAGGCCTCCCCGTTCGGCTTCACCTCCGGCGTGGAGGGCGCCAAGCCCTGGCTGCCGCAGCCGTCGTACTTCGCCGAGTACGCCACCGACCGCGCCCTCGCCGACACCCGCTCCTTCTGGCACCTGTACCGGGACGGCCTCCAACTGCGCAAATCCCTCCCCCAGTTGGGCGAGGGCACGCTGCGCTGGCTGGACACCCCGCCGGACGTCCTCGCCTTCGTCCGCGGCGACGGCCTGGTCTGCGCCGTCAACTTCGGGACCGCTCCCGCCCCCGCGCCGGTCTCCGGCACCCCCCTGCTCTCCAGCGGCCCCTGCCCGCCGGGCGTCCTGCCCGGCGCCACGGCGGCCTGGTGGCTGAACGACCTGTGAACACCCCGTCCCTGACGAAAGGTCCGTCAACGATGATGCGACGACGCACGACCCTGCTCACCGGCTGCACCGCCCTCGCCCTCGCCCTCGGCGCCACCGCCTGCGGCGGCGGACCCGTCTCCGCGGGCGGCGGCGACAAGGCGCTCAGCGGCCAGACCGTCACCGTGGCCGGTGTCTGGTCCGGCAGCGAGCAGAAGAACTTCCAGAAGGTGCTGGACGCCTTCACCGAGAAGACCGGCGCGAAGACCCAGTTCGTGTCGACCGGCGACAACGTCTCCACGGTCGTCGGCAGCAAGATCGAGGGCGGCAACGCTCCCGACGTCGTGATGGTCCCGCAGGTCGGCGTGCTGAAGCAGTTCGCGCAGAAGGGCTGGCTCAAGCCGCTCTCGCCGACCGCCCGGCAGACCGTCGACGCCGACTACGCGCCCGTGTGGAAGAAGTACGGCAGCGTCGACGGCACCCTCTACGGCCTCTACTTCAAGGCCGCCCACAAGTCCACCGTCTGGTACAGCCCCGACGCCCTCGCCCAGGCCGGGGTCAAGCCGCCGAAGACGTACGACGACCTGCTCAAGGCCGGGCACACCGTCTCCGACTCCGGCCTCGCCGCCTTCGCGGTCGCCGGACAGGACGGCTGGACCCTCACCGACTGGTTCGAGAACGTCTACCTCTCCCAGGCCGGCCCCGAGAAGTACGACGCCCTCGCCGCGCACCGGCTGAAGTGGACGGACCCGTCCGTCGTCAAGGCGCTCACCACCCTCGGCACGCTCTTCAAGGACAAGCAGCTCATCGCCGGCGGCCAAAACGGTGCCCTGAACACCGACTTCCCCGGCTCCGTGGAGAAGGTGTTCGGCCCCAAGCCCGAGGCCGGCATGGTCTACGAGGGCGACTTCGTCGCCGGCGTCGCCCACGACCAGTACGGCAAGGCGATCGGCAAGGACGCGGACTTCTTCCCGTTCCCGGCGGTCGGCGGCGGCACGGCACCCGTCGTCAGCGGCGGTGACGCGGCCGTCGTCCTCAAGGACGGCAAGAACGCCAAGGCCGGCATGAAGCTCCTGGAGTACCTGGCCACCCCGGAGGCCGCCGCCGTCTGGGCGAAGGCGGGCGGCTTCCTGTCCCCGAACAGGAAGCTGGACCTCTCCGCGTACGGCGACGACGTCACCCGCGCCACCGCCAAGTCCCTCGTCGGCGCCGGCGACTCGGTCCGCTTCGACATGTCCGACCAGGCACCGGCGGCCTTCGGCGGCACGAAGGGCACCGGCGAGTGGAAGCTCCTCCAGGACTTCCTGCGCGACCCCTCGGACCCCAAGGGCACGGCGGCGAAGCTCGAAGCCGCCGCGGCCAAGGCCTACCAGGGCTGAGCGGCACACCATGACCGCCACCACCGTCGTGAAACAGCAGGCGGGCCCGCGGCCCGCCGCCGGCCCGGCGCCCGCGCGCCGCGGCCGGCGGCGCGCCCGGCTGATCGCCCTGCTCTTCGTCTTCCCCGCGCTGCTCCTGCTCGGCGCGCTCGTCGTCTACCCGGTGCTGTTCTCCGTCGGCCGCAGCTTCTTCGACGCCTCGGGCACCCGGTTCGTCGGCGGCGACAACTACACCGAGATGTTCCGCGACCCGGCCACCCTCAAGGCCATCCGCAACACCACCATCTGGGTCGTCGTCGCCCCCGCCCTGCTCACCGGCCTCGGCCTGATCCTGGCCGTCCTGGTGGAGAAGGTCCGCTGGGCGACGGCGTTCAAGCTGCTCCTCTTCATGCCGATGGCGGTGTCCTTCCTCGCCGCCGGCATCATCTTCCGCCTCGCCTACGACGAGGACCCGGACAAGGGCGTGCTCAACGCGGCCGTCGTCTCCGTCCACGACGCCTTCCAGGGCGAGTCGACCTACCCGACGGCCCGGGGTCGCACCGGAGCGCTCACCCAGGACCGGGACGGCTCCTACCGCACGACCGCCTCCGCGGGCGACACGGTGACGCTGCCGATGGTCGGCGTGCTGCCCAAGGACCTGCCCGGCGACGCGTCGCCCGCCCGTCCGGCGGCCGACCGGAAAGCCGCGCCCGGCGAACTGCGCGGAGTCGTCTACCTGGACTTCACCCCCGGCGGGGGAGGGACGCAGGGCAAGGTCGACGCCAAGGAGAGCGGCCTGCCCGGCATGAAGGTCGAGGCGGTGCGCGACGGCAGGACGGTCGCGCGCGCGACCACCGCCGCCGACGGCTCCTTCCGCTTCTCGGGGCTGACGGCGGGCCCGTACACGGTGAAGCTGCCGGAGTCGAACTTCGCGCCGCCCTACCAGGGCGTCTCCTGGCTCGGTCCGACCCTCGTCACCCCGGCGATCATCGGCGCCTACCTGTGGATCTGGACGGGCTTCGCGATGGTGCTGATCGGCGCGGGACTGTCCACGCTCCCGCGCGACGCCCTGGAGGCCGCGCGGATGGACGGCGCCAACGAGTGGCAGATCTTCCGCCGGATCACCGTCCCGCTGCTCGCCCCCGTACTCACCGTGGTCTTCGTGACCCTGGTGATCAACGTGATGAAGGTCTTCGACCTCGTCTACATCATCGCGCCCGGTCCGGTGCAGGAGGACGCCACCGTCCTCGCCACCCAGATGTGGCTGGTGTCCTTCGGCGGCGGCAACGACCAGGGACTCGGCAGCGCCCTCGGCGTGCTCCTGCTGCTCCTGGTGATCCCCGCGATGGTCTTCAACGTCCGCCGTTTCCGCAGCAGTCAACGATGAGGAGTCAGCGATGAACGCGATCAGGCGCAGCCTCGGCAGCGGCCTGGTGCAGGCTTTCCTGGTGGTCATCGGCCTGGTCTGGCTGACCCCCCTGGCCGGCCTGTTCCTCTCCTCCCTGCGCTCGGCCCAGGACACGGCGAAGGGCGGCTGGTGGACGGCGCTGGCCGGCCCCGGCCAGCTGTCCTTCGACAACTACTCGGCCCTGCTGAAGAACGCGGGCATCACCCAGGCCTTCTGGAACACCGTGCTGATCTCGGTGCCGGCCACCACCCTGGTCGTCGTCATCGCGGCCCTCGCCGGATACGCCTTCGCCTGGCTGGACTTCCCGCTGCGGGAACCCCTCTTCCTGCTGGTGGTGGCCCTGTTGGTGGTGCCGGTGCAGATCGGTCTGCTGCCGGTCGCCAAACTCTTCGGCGCACTGGGCCTGTTCGGCACCATCCCCGGCGTCGTCCTCTTCCACGTCGCCTACGGCCTGCCCTTCGCCGTCTTCCTGCTCCGCAACTACTTCGCGGACATCCCGAAGGAGATGCTGGAGGCGGCACGGATGGACGGCGGCAGCGAATGGCGCATCTTCACGCGCCTCGTCCTGCCGGTGGGCCGCCCGGCGATCGCCTCGCTCGCCATCTTCCAGTTCCTGTGGGTCTGGAACGACATGCTGGTCGCCCTGCTCTTCGCCGACAGCTCGTCACAGCCCCTGACCGTGGAACTCCAGTCACAGATCCGCCAGTTCGGCAGCAACATCGACGTCCTCGCCCCGGGCGCGTTCCTGTCGCTGATCGTGCCGGTCGTGGTGTTCTTCGCCTTCCAGCGGCACTTCGTGCAGGGCGTGATGGCGGGGTCGGTGAAATAGCGGCGGCGGGGGCCGCAGCCCCCGCCGCCGTCACGCGGGCACGAGCGTCACGGAGACGCCGGCGGATACAGCGACCTCGGCAGCTGCGAAGCCGCCGCCGAGTCCAGCAGCCACAGCGTGCGCGAGCGGCCGTACGCGCCCGCCGCCGGGGCCTGGATCTCGCCCGCGCCCGACAGGGCGATGGCCACGGCCTCCGCCTTGTCGTCGCCGGCCGCGAGGAGCCAGACCTCGCGGGCCGCGCGGATCGCCGGGAGGGTGAGGGAGATCCGGGTGGGCGGGGGCTTGGGAGCACCGTGGACGCCGACGACCGTGCGCTCGGTCTCCCGTACCGCGGGCAGCTCCGGGAAGAGCGAGGCCACGTGGGTGTCCGGGCCGACGCCCAGCATGAGGACGTCGAAGGTGGGCACCGCGCCGTGGTTCTCCGGTCCGGCCGCCTTCGCCAGCTCCGCCGCGTACGCCTCCGCAGCCGCCTCCACGTCCGCGCCGTACGGGCCGTCGGAGGCGGGCATGGCGTGCACGCGCTCCGGGTCCACCGGTACGGAGTCCAGCAGCGCCTCGCGGGCCTGCGTGACATTGCGCTCGGGGTCGCCCTCGGGGAGGTAGCGCTCGTCGCCCCACCACAGGTCGAGGCGGCCCCAGTCGATGGCGTCCCGGGCGGGAGCCGCCGCCAGCGCGGCCAGCAGACCGTTGCCGTTGCGGCCGCCCGTGAGGACCACGGACGCGGTGCCCCGGGAGGCCTGCGCGTCCACGATCTTCGTGATCAGGCGGGCCGCGGCGGCCTGCGCCATCAGTTCCTTGTCGCGGTGGACGACCAGCTGCGGAGTGCTCACTTCGCCGTCGCCTTCCTCGCCGGTGCCTTCTTCGCGGTCTTGGCCGCCGCCTTCTTCGCGGGGGCCTTGGCCGCTTCCTCGACCGGTTCCGGTACGGCGGCCGGCTCGGCCGCGGGCTCCTCGCCCGCCGCCCCGGCCGCCGCCTCGGACGCCTGCCGCGGAACCGTGTGCAGCCGCTCCACGCCGTAGCGCAGCGCCGACGCGTAGGTGTCGTCCGGGTCCAGCCGGCGCAGCTCCTCCGCGATCAGCTCGGCGGTGTCCCGCCGCTTCAGCGCCACCGCGCGGGCCGGCTGGCCCTCGATGGACAGCGTGGCCAGCGAGCCGTCGGCCCGGTCCAGCACGATCGGGCCGCAGTCGGTGTCCATGCGGACGGCCGTCAGCCCCGGGCCGGACGACAGGGAGCGCTTCACCGGCACGTCCAGCCGGTCCGCGAGCCACATCGCCAGCAGCTCACAGCTCGGGTTGAACTCCTCGCCCTCCACCTCGACGGCCTTCACCTCGCAGGTGACCTGGTCGAGCGCCGCCGCGAGCATGGAACGCCACGGCGTGATCCTCGTCCAGGACAGGTCGGTGTCGCCGGGCGTGTAGGCCGCGGCGCGGGCCGACAGCTCGCGCACCGGCTCCTCGGCCGCGTAGGTGTCGGTGACCCGGCGCTGGGCGAGCGCGCCCAGCGGGTCCTTCGCCGGGTCGAGCGGGGCGTTCACCGGCCACCACACGACGACGGGCGCGTCCGGCAGCAGCAGCGGCAGGACCACCGAGTCGGCGTGGTCCGCGGCCTCCCCGTACAGACGCAGGACGACCGTCTCGCCGGTGCCCGCGTCCGCGCCCACCCGCACCTCGGCGTCCAGACGCGAGGACGTGCGGTCGCGCGGGGAGCGGGAGACCCGCTTGATGACCACGAGCGTGCGCGAGGGGTGCTCGCGCGAGGCGTCGTTGGCGGCCTTCAGGGCGTCGTAGGCGTTCTCCTCGTCGGTGACGATGACGAGGGTCAGCACCATGCCGACGGCGGGTGTGCCGATGGCGCGGCGGCCCTGCACGAGCGCCTTGTTGATCGCTCCGGCCGTGGTGTCGGTCAGGTCTATCTTCATGGCCGGCGCCAGCTCCGTCCGTCTCGTGCGAGCATCTCGTCCGCCTCCACGGGACCCCAGGTGCCGGACCTGTACTGCGCGGGCCTGCCGTGCGTGTCCCAGTACTCCTCGATCGGGTCGAGGATCTTCCAGGACAGCTCGACCTCCTCCGTGCGCGGGAAGAGGTTGGCGTCGCCGAGCAGCACGTCCAGGATCAGGCGCTCGTACGCCTCCGGGCTGGACTCCGTGAACGACTCGCCGTAGGCGAAGTCCATGGAGACGTCCCGGATCTCCATCGAGGTGCCGGGCACCTTGGAGCCGAAGCGGACGGTGACGCCCTCGTCGGGCTGGACGCGGATGACGATCGCGTTCTGGCCCAGCTCCTCGGTCGCCGTCGTGTCGAACGGCGAGTGCGGGGCCCGCTGGAAGACGACCGCGATCTCGGTGACCCGGCGGCCGAGGCGCTTGCCGGTGCGCAGATAGAAGGGGACACCCGCCCAGCGGCGGTTGTCGATCTCCAGCTTGACCGCGGCGTAGGTGTCGGTCTTCGACTTCGGGTCGATGCCCTCCTCTTCGAGGTAGCCGATGACCTTCTGGCCGCCCTGCCAGCCCGCCGCGTACTGCCCGCGCACGGTGTCGGCGCCCAGGTCCTTCGGCAGCCGGACGGCGCCGAGCACCTTCTCCTTCTCCGCGGCCAGCGCGTCCGCGCCGAAGGAGGCGGGCTCCTCCATGGCCGTGAGGGCCATGAGCTGGAGCAGGTGGTTCTGGATGACGTCCCGGGCGGCGCCGATGCCGTCGTAGTAGCCGGCCCGGCCGCCGATGCCGATGTCCTCGGCCATGGTGATCTGGACGTGGTCCACGAAGGACCGGTTCCAGATCGGCTCGAACATCGTGTTGGCGAAGCGCAGCGCCAGGATGTTCTGGACGGTCTCCTTGCCGAGGTAGTGGTCGATCCGGAACACCTGCTCCGGCTCGAACACCTCGTGCACGACCTTGTTCAGCTCCTCGGCCGACTTCAGGTCGTGCCCGAACGGCTTCTCGATGACCGCTCGCCGCCAGGAACCGCCGCTCTGGTCGGCCAGACCGTGCTTCTTCAGCTGCTGGATGACCACCGGGAAGGAGCGCGGCGGCACGGACAGGTAGAAGGCGAAGTTGCCGCCCGTGCCCTGTGCCTTGTCCAGCTCCTCGATGGTGGCGCGCAGCCGCTCGAATGCCTCGTCGTCGTCGAAGGTGCCCTGGACGAAGCGCATCCCCTGGATGAGCTGCTGCCAGACCTCCTCGCGGAACGGAGTACGCGCGTGCTCCTTGACCGCGTCGTGGACGACCTCGGCGAAGTCCTCGTGCTCCCAGTCGCGGCGGGCGAAGCCCACCAGTGAGAAGCCCGGCGGCAGCAGACCCCGGTTGGCGAGGTCGTACACCGCGGGCATCAGCTTCTTGCGCGACAGGTCGCCCGTGACGCCGAAGATGACCAGGCCCGACGGCCCCGCGATGCGCGGGAGCCGCCGGTCGGCCGGGTCACGAAGCGGATTCGCTCCGGAACCGGAAACGGGTGACAACTCAGCCCTCCGTAGGGGCGAGGCGCTCGAGCTCCGCCTGGGTGGACTTCAGCAGGTCGGTCCAGGACGCCTCGAACTTCTCGACGCCCTCGTCCTCCAGCACCTGCACGACGTCGTCGTACGAGATGCCGAGCTTCTCCAGCGCGTCGAGGTCGGCGCGCGCCTGCTCGTAGGTGCCGGCGACCGTGTCGCCGCTGATCTGGCCGTGGTCCTCGGTGGCCTCCAGCGTGGCCTCCGGCATGGTGTTGACCGTGTTCGGGGCGACCAGCTCGGTGACGTACAGGGTGTCCGGGTACGCCGGGTCCTTGACGCCGGTCGACGCCCACAGCGGACGCTGCTTGTTGGCGCCCGCGTTCTCCAGCGCGCTCCACCGGTCCGAGGAGAAGACCTCCTCGTACGCCTGGTAGGCGAGACGCGCGTTGGCGACGGCGGCCTTGCCGCGCAGCGCCTTCGCCTCGTCGGTGCCGATGCCGTCCAGCCGCTTGTCGATCTCGGTGTCCACGCGGGACACGAAGAAGGACGCCACCGAGTGGATCTTCGACAGGTCGAGGCCGCGCTCCTTGGCCTTCTCCAGACCGGTCAGGTACGCGTCCATGACCTTGCGGTAGCGCTCGAGGGAGAAGATCAGCGTGACGTTGACGCTGATGCCGAGGCCGATCGTCTCCGCGATCGCCGGCAGACCCGCCTCGGTGGCCGGGATCTTGATCAGGGTGTTGGGGCGGTCCACCAGCCAGGCCAGCTGCTTGGCCTCGGCGACGGTCGCCTTGGTGTTGTGCGCGAGGCGCGGGTCGACCTCGATCGAGACCCGGCCGTCCTGACCGTCCGTCGCGTCGAAGACCGGTCGCAGGATGTCGGCGGCGTCCCGGACGTCCGCCGTCGTGATCATGCGGATGGCCTCTTCGACGGTGACCTTGCGGGCGGCGAGGTCCGACAGCTGCTGGTCGTAGCCGTCGCCCTGGGAGATCGCCTTCTGGAAGATCGTCGGGTTGGTGGTGACGCCCACGACGTGCTGCTGGTCGATCAGCTCGGCGAGGTTGCCGGACGTGATCCGCTTGCGCGACAGGTCGTCCAGCCAGATCGCGACGCCTTCCTCGGAGAGGCGCTTGAGTGCGTCTGTCATGGAATTACATCTCCTACGTGTCGTATATGAGCGTCAGCGCTGAGCGTCGGCGAGGGATTCCCGCGCCTTCGCGGCCACGTTCTCCGCGGTGAAGCCGAACTCCTTGAAGAGCACCTTGGCGTCGGCGGAAGCACCGAAGTGCTCCAGCGAGACGATGCGGCCGGCGTCTCCCACGTACTTGTGCCAGGTCAGTCCGACACCCGCCTCGACCGAGACGCGGGCCTTCACGGACGGCGGCAGCACGGAGTCCCGGTACCCCTGGTCCTGCTGCTCGAACCACTCCACGGACGGCATGGAGACGACACGCGTGGGCACGCCCTCGGCCTGGAGCTGCTCACGCGCCTCCACGGCCACGTGCACCTCGGAACCGGTGGCGATCAGGATCACCTGCGGCTCCGTGCTCTGCCCCTCGGACCCTTCGGCCTCGAACAGCACGTAGCCGCCCTTGGCCGCGTCCTCGTTCGGCTCGTACACCGGCACGCCCTGGCGGGTGAGCGCGAGGCCGTGCGGCTGGCCCTTGCCGAACTCCTTGGTCCAGCGCCTGAGGATCTCGCGCCAGGCGATGGCGGTCTCGTTGGCGTCCGCCGGACGCACGATGTTCAGGCCCGGGATCGCGCGCAGCGAGGCCAGGTGCTCGACCGGCTGGTGGGTGGGGCCGTCCTCGCCGAGGCCGATGGAGTCGTGCGTCCACACGTACGTCACCGGCAGGTGCATCAGGGCCGACAGGCGCACCGCGTTGCGCATGTAGTCGGAGAAGACGAGGAAGGTGCCGCCGTAGACACGGGTGTTGCCGTGCAGCGTGATGCCGTTCAGCTCCGCGCCCATGGAGTGCTCGCGGATGCCGAAGTGGATCGTGCGGCCGTACGGGTTGGCCTCCGGCAGCGGGTTGCCCTCGGGCAGGAACGAGCTGTCCTTGTCGATGGTCGTGTTGTTCGACCCGGCGAGGTCGGCGGAGCCGCCCCACAGCTCGGGGATCACCGCGCCGAGCGCCTGGAGCACCTTGCCGGACGCGGCACGCGTCGCGACGCCCTTGCCGGGCTCGAAGACCGGGAGCTTCTCCTCCCAGCCGGTGGGCAGCTCGCCCCTGCTGATCCGGTCGAACTCGGCGGCCCGCTCCGGGTTGGCCTCCCGCCACTGCTGGAGGGACTTCTCCCACTCGGCCTTCGCCTGGGCACCGCGCTCCAGCGCCTTGCGGGTGTGGGTGATGACCTCGTCGGCGACCTCGAAGGACTTCTCCGGGTCGAAGCCGAGGACGCGCTTGGTGGCCGCGACCTCGTCCTCGCCCAGCGCCGAACCGTGGGCGGCCTCGGTGTTCTGGGCGTTCGGGGCCGGCCAGGCGATGATGGAGCGCATGGCGATGAAGGACGGCCTGTCCGTGACCTTCTTCGCCTCCTGGATCGCGGCGAAGATCGCCTGCGGGTCCAGGTCGCCGTTCTCCTTGGCCTCCACGCGCTGCACGTGCCAGCCGTACGCCTCGTACCGCTTGACGGTGTCCTCGGAGACGGCCGTCTCGGTGTCGCCCTCGATCGAGATGTGGTTGTCGTCCCACAGCAGGATCAGGTTGCCGAGCTTCTGGTGGCCGGCGAGCGAGGACGCCTCGGCGGAGATGCCCTCCTGGAGGCAGCCGTCACCGGCGATGCAGTAGATGAAGTGGTCGAAGGGGGACTCGCCGGCCGGGGCCTGAGGGTCGAACAGACCGCGCTCGTAGCGGGCGGCCATCGCCATGCCCACCGCGTTGGCGACACCCTGGCCCAGCGGGCCCGTGGTGGTCTCGACGCCCTTGGTGTGCCCGTACTCCGGGTGACCGGGGGTCTTGGAGCCCCACGTCCTGAACGACTTCAGATCGTCCAGCTCCAGGCCGAAGCCGGCCAGGTAGAGCTGGGTGTAGAGGGTCAGGGACGAGTGTCCGGCGGACAGCACGAAGCGGTCGCGGCCGACCCACTCCGGATCCGCCGGGTCGTGCCGCATCACCTTCTGGAAGAGGGTGTAGGCGGCCGGGGCCAGGCTCATCGCCGTACCGGGATGGCCGTTGCCGACCTTCTGTACGGCGTCTGCGGCCAGGACACGGGCGGTGTCCACGGCCCGCTGGTCCAGCTCGGTCCACTCAAGGTCTGTGGTGGTCGGCTTGGTGCTCACCCTGGGTCAGGGCTCCTCTCCACATGTCGGTCGCCGGTCGTCGGGGCATGCGCCCACCCGGCCGCCGGCGCGCTTGTCGCCCGCCGGCCGCTGTCGAGCCTACCCCCGTGAGGACGTGCATTTTTTCGAGTGTTTACAGACTGCCGGGAGTCCGTCCGATCCGCCTCCCGACTGGCCGGGAACGGCATTTGGCACATGAATACGGAGGCGGTCATCTGAGCGCTCAATCGAGTGCCGGGACCCCTCTTATGGGGCCTGCGTCAACACGACCCCACCCCCGCGAAGGGCGAGGTATGGGCAACGTCTAAAGTGGCGTGGTACGCGCGAGCCTTTACCGGCACTTCACACGGGGAGGCTCGCTGGGATGTCTCTGTCAGGGGTGTGCGTGACGGCCGTCGAATCCCGTCCAGCGGGTGTACTGGCTGGTGCGAGCCAGGGCCCGGTCCACCGGCCGTTCGGGGCCCGTGTCAAGGCGTTCGTGGCGCTGACCAAGCCGCGGATCATCGAGCTGCTGCTCATCACCACCGTTCCGGTGATGTTCCTGGCGCAGCAGGGCGTGCCCGACCTCAAGCTGGTCCTGCTCACCTGCGTCGGCGGCTACCTGTCGGCGGGCGGCGCCAACGCGCTGAACATGTACATCGACCGGGACATCGACGCCCTGATGGACCGCACCTCGCAGCGGCCCCTGGTGACCGGCATGGTCAGCCCGGCCGAGTGCCTGGTCTTCGGCATCACGCTCGCGGTGGTCTCGACACTGCTGTTCGGCCTCACCGTCAACTGGCTGAGCGCCTGGCTCTCGCTCGGCGCGCTCCTTTTTTACGTCGTCGTCTACACGATGCTCCTCAAACGACGTACGTCGCAGAACATCGTGTGGGGCGGCATCGCGGGCTGCATGCCCGTGCTCATCGGCTGGTCGGCCGTGACGAACTCGCTGTCCTGGGCGCCGGTCATCCTGTTCCTGGTGATCTTCTTCTGGACCCCGCCGCACTACTGGCCGCTGTCCATGAAGGTGAAGGACGACTACGCGCGCGTGGGCGTGCCGATGCTGCCGGTCATCGCCTCCAACAAGGTCGTGGCCCGGCAGATCGTCCTGTACAGCTGGGTCATGGTCGCCGTCTCCCTGCTCCTCACCCCCCTCGGTTACACCGGCTGGTTCTACACGTCCGTCGCACTGGCCGCCGGCGGATGGTGGCTGTGGGAGGCGCACGCGCTGCAGAACCGGGCCAAGGCCGAGGTCACGGGCGCGAAGCTGAAGGAGATGCGGCTGTTCCACTGGTCCATCACCTATGTGTCGCTGGTGTTCGTGGCGATCGCGGTGGACCCGTTCCTGCGCTGAGGCACCCCGGGCGTATGTCACAGAGCCCTGATCTCGCCAGCTGATCTACCCGTCGGTAGCATCCTGGGCATGGCAGACACGCAGCAGGTTGACGCGCGGGCCGAGCGCAAGGCGGCCAAGCTCGCCCGGGAGATCAGCGCCTTCTCCAAGGCCCACGGCGGTGCCGAGGGCCAGGTGGCCCACATCGGCGAACGCGGCGCCCGCATCGTCCTCGTCGGCGAGGACGGTGGCTGGGGCGACCTGGTGGCCCCCACGCACGAGATCGCCGAGAAGGCCGTCGAGAAGGCGGGCATCACCGTCCACGAGTCCTTCGACGGCGAGTTCGCCGCCAAGGTGCGGACGGGCCCGTACGAGTGGAAGCGGATGGCCGGCATCCAGGTGGGCGGCTGAGCAACGCCCGCCCCGCGGGGCCGCGGGCGTGCAGGGACGTACGGTTCCCCGCGCGGGCGCGGCCGGCCGCACAGCGGTCCGCGGCCGCCTCCTCGCCCGCGGCCGCGAGGTCATCCGCGACCTCGGACCCCGTTCACCCGTTAGGCCGGTCAAAGCCAGCGCACGCGGGGAGGCCGGGATGATCGAGACGCCGTCCCTCGTGGACCAGTACTGCCACGGCGTACTGCGCACGGAACTGGGCCTCGGCACCTTCGAGGCCCAGCTGGCCCGTACCGAGGGGCCCCCGGCCCCGGGCACCACCCTCTTCGACACCCAGACCGGCTTCGCCGTCCGGCGCTGGTGCCCGCCCCTGCTCGGCCTCGAACCGCACTGCCCGCCCGCCCGCTATCTGGCCCGGCGCCGGGAACTGGGGGTCTGGGAGTCGGGCCGCAGGCTGCTGCGCGGCAGCGGTATCACGACGTACCTGGTCGACACGGGGCTGCCCGGCGATCTCACCGGCCCCGCCGAACTGGCCTCCGCGGCGGCGGCCCAGGCCCGCGAGATCGTCCGGCTCGAACCGCTCGCGGAGCAGGTCGCCGACACCTCCGGCACCGTCGAGTCCTTCCTCGCCAACCTCGCCGAGTCGGTGCACGGAGCCGCGGCCACCGCCGTCGCCTTCACCTCCGTCGCGGGCCTCAGACACGGCCTGGCCCTCGCGCCCGAGCCGCCGGGGCCGGGGGAGGTGCGCGGCGCGGCGGGCCGCTGGCTCGCCGGCCGGCGCGTCGGCGGCGCCCTCACCGACCCCGTCCTGCTCCGGCACCTGCTGTGGATCGCCGTCGCCTCGGGCCTGCCCCTGCAACTGCACGCGGGCCTCGGCGAGCCCGGCTCCCGCATCGACCGCACGGACCCGGTGCTGCTCACCGACTTCGTCCGGGCCACCGCCGGGCTCGGCACCGACCTGATCCTGCTGCACGGCTATCCGTACCACCGCCACGCCGCCCACCTGGCCGGTGTCTTCCCGCACGTCTACGCCGACTCGGGCGCCGCGCTGGTCCGCACCGGCGCCCGGGCGGCCACGGTCCTCGCCGAGATCCTGGAACTGGCCCCCTTCGGCAAGATCCTCTTCTCCACCGGCGCGCGGGGCCTGCCCGAGCTGCACGTCGTCGGCGCCCGCCTCTTCCGGGAGGCACTGGGCCGGGTGCTGGGCAACTGGGTCGCCGAGGGCGCCTGGTCCCTGGAGGACGCCCAGCGGGTGGCGAGGATGATCGCGGCGGGCAACGCGCGACGGGTGTACGGGCTCGGGTGAGCCGTACAGACTGAGCGGATGACGACCGCGTCCCTGCTCGACGGATTCCTGCGCGCCCTGCTGCCCCTGCGGCCCCGCGCCGTCTGGGCGCACGGCTCACTGGCCGGCGGCGACTACCAGGAGGGCCGCAGCGACCTCGACCTGATCGCCGTCCTGCCGGACCCGCTGACCCTGGGAACGGTACGACGGATCGTCGCGCTGCACCGCAGGCAGCGGGGGGAACCCCTCGCGGCCAAGCTGCACTGCGGCTACCTCACGCCGGCCACCCTGGGCGACGTGGACCGCGCCCACCTCGCCTGGGCGCACGGCCGGGTGACGCGCCGCCCGGTCACCCCCGTCACCCGGCGCGAACTGCACGCCTTCGGACGCGTGCTGTACGGCGAGGCCCCGGCGGGGCTGCTGCCGCCGGTACCGGAGCGGGAGCTGGCCGACTTCGTCGTGCGCGACCAGCGGGACTTCTGGCGGCCCGCGGTGGACAAGGCCCGGCTCTGGCGGCAGGACATCTGGGTCGACCTGGGCCTGCTGACCTTCGCCCGGGCCACCGTCACCCTGCGCGAGGGCCGGCTGATGTCCAAGCGGGAGGCCCTCGGCGAGCTGGGGGCGCTGGGTGCTCCGGCGAAGGTCGTGGAGGACATCACCCTGCGCCGCTACGGCAACCCCGCCCCTGCCCCCACCGACTGGCTCGCCCGGCGGGCCGAGCTGACCCGCGCCTATCTGGGGCCGGCGATCGACGCCCTGGTCACCGAGTACGGGTGAAGCACGCGTGGGTGCCGACCGGTACCTCGGCCGACGGGCCCGGCAGGTCCAGGCCTGCTTCCGGGCGTTCGCGCAGGGAGAGCAGGACGCGCAGGGTGCCGATCCAGATCAGGCACGAGCCCAGCATGTGCAGGGCGACCAGGACCTCGGGCAGGTGCGTGAAGTACTGCACGTAACCGATCACGCCCTGCGCCAGCAGCACGATGAACAGTTCACGCGTCCGGGCGAGGGGGCCCTTCGGCGCGTCGACCGCCTTCAGCACGAACCACAGGGCGAACGTCAGCGTCACCACGATCCAGGCGAGCACCGCGTGCAGCTTGGCGACCGTCTCCCAGTCGATCGGGATGCGGTCGACCTCGCTGGAGTCGCCGGCGTGCGGCCCGGCCCCGGTCACCACCGTGCCGACCGCGATCAGCAGCACGGACGCCAGCACCAGGAACCACACCAGCTGCTGCACCGCCTTGCCGACCAGCGGACGCGGCGCCGCGTCACCCTCCCGTGCGCGCTGCCACATCACCGTGGCGATGGCGATGAGGGCGGTGGACAGCAGGAAGTGCGCGGCGACGGTGTACGGGTTCAGGCCGACCAGGACGACGATGCCGCCGAGCACGGCGTTGCCCATGACCACCCAGAACTGGGCCCAGCCCAGCCGGGTCAGGCCGCGCCGCCACGGCTTCTGGGCGCGGGCCGCGATGATGGCCCAGCCGACGGCCGCGCACAGCACGTACGTCAGCATGCGGTTGCCGAACTCGATGACCCCGTGGAAGCCCATGGCCCGGGTGGTGGTCAGCGAGTCGTCGGTGCAGGTGGGCCAGGTCGGGCAGCCGAGGCCGGAGCCGGTCAGGCGGACGGCGCCGCCGGTCACGACGATGACCACCGACATCACGAGCGCGGCGAGCGCCGCCCGCCGGACGGTCCGGGGATCCGGGGTCCAGCGGTCGGCGATGAAGGCGAGCGGGTTGCGCAGGGCGGCTTCGGCGTCGGCGCGGTTCAGCTTGGGCACGCGCACCATCGTAGGCCGCCGCTTGTGCACGCGTTCACGAGGGTCCGCCCCGACGCGTGCGGCTTCCGTCACTCCCAGCGGAAGAACCTGCCGGCCGCGGCCAGTCCGGCCACCGCCCAGACGGCGAGAACGCCCAGGTCGCCCCAGGGCGTGCCGGCGCCGTGCTGGAGCACGTCCCGCAGGCCGTCCGACAGCGCGGAGATCGGCAGCAGGCCGAGGACCTGTTCACCCGTCGAGCCGAACTTCTCCAGCGGCACGACGACCCCGCCGCCGACGAGCAGCAGCAGGAAGACCAGGTTGGCGGCGGCCAGCGTCGCCTCCGCCTTCAGCGTGCCCGCCATCAGCAGGCCGAGCCCGGAGAACGCGGCGGTGCCGACGACGAGCAGCAGCAGGACCGCGGCGGGGTTGCCGTGCGGGGACCAGCCCAGCGCGAAGGCGATGACGGTCAGCAGGACGACCTGGAGGACCTCGGTGACCAGCACGGACGCCGTCTTCGCGGTCATCAGGGCCCAGCGGGGCAGCGGCGAGGAGGCGAGCCGCTTCAGGACGCCGTAGCGGCGCTCGAAGCCGGTGGCGATGGCCTGGCCGGTGAACGCCGTCGACATCACCGCCAGGGCCAGGATGCCGGGGGCGAGGAAGTCGACCGCCTCGCCCTTGCCGGTGTCCACGATGTCGACCGAGCTGAAGAGCACCAGCAGCAGGGTCGGGATGACGACCGTCAGCAGCAGCTGCTCGCCGTTGCGCAGCAGCATCTTCGTCTCCAGCACCGCCTGCGCCGCGATCATGCGGGGGAGCGGGGCGGCTCCCGGCTTCGGGGTGTACGTACCCGTCGTGGTCGTGGTCACGAGCGCAGCTCCTTGCCCGTCAGCTCCAGGAAAACGTCCTCCAGCGTGTGCCGTTCCACCGAGATCCGGTCGGGCATCACCCCGTGCTGGGCGCACCAGGAGGTCACGGTGGCCAGCAGCTGGGGGTCGACCTTGCCGACGACCCGGTAGGAGCCCGGGGTCAGCTCGGCGGCCGTGCAGTCGGCCGGGAGGGCCTTGAGCAGGGAGCCGACGTCGAGGCCGGGCCGGCCGGTGAAGCGCAGGGTGTTCTCGGCGCCGCCCCTGCACAGTTCCTCCGGGGAACCCTGGGCGATGACCCGGCCGCCGTCGATGATCGCGACGTCGTCGGCGAGCTGCTCGGCCTCGTCCATGTGGTGCGTGGTGAGGATCACCGAGACGCCGTCGGCGCGCAGGTCCCGCACCAGGTCCCAGGTGGCCCGGCGGGCCTGCGGGTCGAGTCCGGCGGTCGGCTCGTCCAGGAACACCAGTTCCGGACGGCCCACGACGGCCATGGCGAGGGCGAGCCGCTGCTGCTGGCCGCCGGACAGCCGGCGGTAGCCGGTCCGGCCGCAGGAACCGAGGCCGAGGCGTTCGACGAGGGCGTCGACGTCCAGCGGATGCGCGTGCAGCTTCGCCATGTGGCGCAGCATCTCCTCGGCCCGGGCGCCGGAGTACACGCCTCCGGACTGGAGCATCACGCCGATACGGGGACGCAGCTCGGCGGACTGCCGTACCGGGTCGAGGCCCAGGACGCGCACCGTGCCGGAATCCGGCTTCCGGTACCCCTCGCAGGTCTCGACCGTGGTCGTCTTCCCCGCCCCGTTGGGACCGAGGACGGCGGTCACCCCCGGCTGGGCCACCAGGTCGAGGCCGTCCACCGCGGTCTTCGCGCCGTACCGCTTCACCAAGGCCTCGACCTGGACCACGGGCTCACTTCGCATGGTCCAGAGTCTAGGTACGCCGTCCGGCCCTCAGGCGCGGGGGTGGTGGAAGTCCTCCTCGCGGGGCCGGTGCAGCGGCAGCCACCGTTCGGCGTAGGCGACGGCGTCCGCCAGCGGGAACAGCCGGACGTCCGCCGCACCGACCTTTCCCCGTACGACGGGACGGTCCCGTTCGAAGTCGTGCCCCAGCTCGTCGAACCGGTCCGAGGTGATCGAGACCTCGGTCACCGTCTCCCAGCCGCCGCCGGCAGCGGGCCGGCCGACCTCCACGCGGGGCGCGGGTATCCGGTACTCGGCGAGGTGGAAGGCGGTGCAGGAGTCGTAGCCGGCGCCGAGCAGCAGCACCCGGGCCCCCAGCCGCTCCAGCCGGGCGAGCGGGCTGAGCTCGCCGAGCCGGCAGTCGGGGGCGTGGCCGTCGGTGATCTCCCGCGCGCGGGGGCCGACGGCCGCGAAGGAGGTCTGCGGGTGGGCGCTGCGCGCGGCGCCCGGCCAGGTGCGCACGGCCTCCGGGATCACGCCGACCCCGAGGGAGGGGGTGATCAGCGGGTCGTACGGCGGCATGGTGGCGCGGATCCGGTCCCACCACTCCTCGGGCACCGGCGGGTTCCCCCAGACGGCCGGATCGGACTGGGCGCCCGTCTGGGTGGGAACGACGAGGGTCCCCGACGGACCGAGCGCGTCCAGGAGCCCTTGGACGACCGCGACGGCGCCTCCGTTCACCCAGCCGAGGGAGCTGAGCGAGGAATGTACGAGGAGGGTCTCACCGGCCTTGACACCGAGCAGTCTCAGCTGTGAGGCGATGGCGTCCCGGGTGACAAGTGGGCCGGTCGGAGGGGGTGTGGGCATGGCCCGGGAGTCTTGCGGACGGGCGCGCGGCGCGCCACCGGATTGTCCTGGCCGGCGGGGCCGATGATCGATCAGATGATCGTTTCCGCAGGTCACATTAGGTATGCCTAAGTGACGCAGGGCACCACGGTTGATCCGGACGGCGCTTGTCAGCCTCCGCGGAATTACGCAACAATGGCGTTGTGAAAAACGTCGGCGAGGCTCGGGAGACCCCCACGGGGGCCCCTCAGGAGGAGCTAGCGACCGGTGAGCGCTCGACGCGCAACCGGGTCGCGCGCTCCATCCTGGACCATGGGCCGTCGACCGTCGCCGAACTCGCCGGCCGGCTGGGACTGACCCAGGCGGCCGTCCGGCGCCACCTGGACGCGCTGGTCGCCGACGACGTCGTGGAGGCCCGCGAGCAGCGGGTGTACGGCACGCGCACGCGTGGCCGCCCCGCGAAGGTCTTCGCGCTCACCGACTGCGGCCGGGACGCCTTCGACCAGTCGTACGACAAGCTCGCCGTGGACGCGCTGCGCTGGATCGCCGAGCAGGGGGGCCCCGAGGCGGTCGCCGCCTTCGCCCGCGCCCGGATCGCCGCCCAGGCGAGCGCGTACCGCAAGGCGATCGAGGCCGTGACCCCGGACAAGCGCGCCGAAGCGCTGGCCAAGGCCTTGAGTGCCGACGGGTACGCTGCTACGGCGCGCAGCGCACCGGTCGGCGAGCAGCTCTGCCAGCACCACTGCCCGGTCGCCCACGTCGCGGAACAGTTCCCGCAGCTGTGCGAGGCGGAGACGGAGATCTTCGCCGAGCTGCTGGGCACCCACGTCCAACGACTGGCGACCATCGCGCACGGCGACGGCGTCTGCACGACGTTCATCCCCGAGATTTCCACTGACGCACCTGCAAGCACGGCCGGGAGGAACCCCGCATGACTCTCCCCACGGAGACTGCCCACCCTGAGCTGGAGGGCCTGGGCAAGTACGAATACGGCTGGGCCGACTCCGACGTGGCCGGTGCCTCCGCCAGGCGCGGCCTCAACGAGGACGTCGTCCGCGACATCTCGGGCAAGAAGTCCGAGCCGGAGTGGATGACCAAGCTGCGCCTGAAGGGCCTGAAGCTCTTCGAGAAGAAGCCGATGCCGAACTGGGGCTCCGACCTCTCGGGCATCGACTTCGACAACATCAAGTACTTCGTGCGCTCCACGGAGAAGCAGGCGGAGTCCTGGGAGGACCTGCCCGAGGACATCAAGAACACCTACGACAAGCTGGGCATCCCGGAGGCCGAGAAGCAGCGCCTCGTCGCCGGTGTCGCCGCCCAGTACGAGTCCGAGGTCGTCTACCACCAGATCCGCGAGGACCTGGAGGAGCAGGGCGTCATCTTCCTGGACACCGACACCGCCCTGAAGGAGCACCCCGAGCTCTTCAAGGAGTACTTCGGCACCGTGATCCCGGCCGGTGACAACAAGTTCGCCGCGCTGAACACCGCCGTGTGGTCCGGCGGCTCCTTCATCTACGTCCCGCCGGGCGTCCACGTCGAGATCCCGCTCCAGGCCTACTTCCGCATCAACACGGAGAACATGGGCCAGTTCGAGCGGACCCTGATCATCGTCGACGAGGGTGCCTACGTCCACTACGTCGAGGGCTGCACCGCGCCGATCTACAAGTCGGACTCGCTGCACTCCGCGGTGGTCGAGATCATCGTCAAGAAGAACGCCCGCTGCCGTTACACGACCATCCAGAACTGGTCGAACAACGTCTACAACCTGGTCACCAAGCGCGCCGTGGCCTACGAGGGCGCGACCATGGAGTGGATCGACGGCAACATCGGCTCCAAGGTGACGATGAAGTACCCGGCCGTCTACCTGATGGGCGAGCACGCCAAGGGCGAGACCCTGTCCATCGCCTTCGCGGGCGAGGGCCAGCACCAGGACGCCGGCGCCAAGATGGTCCACATGGCGCCGAACACGTCGTCCAACATCGTCTCCAAGTCGGTGGCGCGCGGCGGCGGCCGTACGTCCTACCGCGGTCTGATCGAGATCGGCGAGGGCGCCGCCGGGTCGAAGTCGAACGTGCTGTGCGACGCGCTGCTGGTCGACACGATCTCCCGGTCGGACACGTACCCGTACGTCGACGTCCGCGAGGACGACGTGTCCATGGGCCACGAGGCCACCGTCTCCAAGGTCTCCGAGGACCAGCTCTTCTACCTGATGAGCCGCGGCCTCTCCGAGGACGAGGCCATGGCGATGATCGTGCGCGGCTTCGTCGAGCCGATCGCCAAGGAACTGCCCATGGAGTACGCGCTGGAGCTCAACCGGCTGATCGAGCTGCAGATGGAGGGCGCGGTCGGTTAATCACCGGTCCGCACTCCCCGTCAAGCCCACACGTAAGAAAGCGAGCATTACGACAGCCATGGCTGAGGCCCAGAACATCCCGGTGGGTTCCACCACCGCCGGCTCGATCGCGGTCGCCGCGGAGTCGACCGTCGTCTCGCGCATGAGCGCGCCCCCGTCCTTCGACGTGGCGGACTTCCCGGTCCCGCACGGCCGTGAGGAGGAGTGGCGGTTCACCCCGCTGGAGCGCCTGCGCGGGCTGCACGACGGCACCGCCGTCGCGAACGGCGACGGCGTGAAGGTCGACGTCCAGGCCCCCGAGGGCGTCACCGTCGAGACCGTCGGCCGCGACGACGCGCGCCTCGGCAAGGCGGGCACCCCGGTGGACCGCGTCGCCGCCCAGGCGTACTCCGCCTTCGAGAAGGCCTCGGTCGTGACCGTCCCCAAGGAGACCGTCCTCACCGAGCCGATCCGCATCGCCGTGCACGGCCAGGGCGGCACCGCCTTCGGCCACCAGGTGATCGAGCTGGGCGCCTTCGCCGAGGCCGTCGTGGTCATCGACCACACCGGTGACGCGGTGCTCGCCGCCAACGTCGACTACGTCCTCGGTGACGGCGCCAAGCTGACCGTCGTCTCCGTCCAGGACTGGGACGACAAGGCCGTCCACGTCGCCCAGCACAACGCGCTGGTCGGCCGGGACGCCTCCTTCAAGTCCGTGGTCGTGACCTTCGGCGGCGACGTGGTCCGCCTGCACCCGCGCGTGGAGTACGCCGGCCCCGGCGGCGAGGCCGAGCTGTTCGGCCTGTACTTCACCGACGCCGGGCAGCACCAGGAGCACCGCCTGCTGGTCACCCACAACACCCCGCACTGCAAGTCGAACGTCGTCTACAAGGGCGCGCTCCAGGGCGACGACGCGCACGCGGTCTGGATCGGTGACGTGCTCATCGAGGCCAAGGCCGAGGGCACGGACACCTACGAGATGAACCGCAACCTGGTCCTCACGGACGGCGCGCGCGTCGACTCGGTGCCGAACCTGGAGATCGAGACCGGCGAGATCGTCGGCGCCGGGCACGCCTCCGCCACCGGCCGCTTCGACGACGAGCAGCTCTTCTACCTGATGGCCCGTGGCATCCCGGAGCACGAGGCCCGCCGCCTGGTGGTCCGCGGCTTCTTCGCCGAGCTGGTCCAGCAGATCGGCGTCGCCGACATCGAGGAGCGCCTGCTCGCCAAGATCGAGGAGGAGCTGGAGGCTTCGGTCGCATGACGTCGTTCGTACGCGCCTGTGGACTGAGCGAGCTGGAGGAGGACACCCCGAAGCGGGTGGAACTCGACGGCACGCCGGTCTCGGTCGTGAAGACCGAGGGCGAGGTGTTCGCGATCTACGACATCTGCTCCCACGCGAACGTCTCCCTCTCCGAGGGCGAGGTGGAGGACTGCCAGATCGAGTGCTGGCTGCACGGCTCCGCCTTCGACCTGCGCACCGGCAAGCCGTCCGGCCTCCCCGCGACGCGCCCCGTCCCCGTATACCCCGTAAAGATCGAAGGGGACGACGTTCTCGTCTCCCTCACCCAGGAGTCCTGAGGCACCCATGGCAACGCTTGAAATCCGAGACCTGCACGTCACCGTCGAGGCCGACAACGCCACGAAGGAGATCCTCAAGGGCGTCGACCTCACCGTGAAGCAGGGCGAGACGCACGCCATCATGGGCCCCAACGGCTCCGGCAAGTCGACCCTCGCCTACTCCCTCGCGGGTCACCCGAAGTACACGATCACCGGCGGCACCGTCACCCTGGACGGCGAGGACGTCCTGGAGATGTCCGTCGACGAGCGCGCCCGCGCGGGCCTGTTCCTGGCGATGCAGTACCCGGTCGAGGTCCCCGGCGTCTCGGTCTCCAACTTCCTGCGCACCTCCGCCACCGCCATCCGCGGCGAGGCCCCCAAGCTGCGCACCTGGGTGAAGGAGGTCAAGGAGGCCATGGAGCGCCTCAACATGGACCCGTCCTTCGCCGAGCGCAACGTCAACGAGGGCTTCTCCGGCGGTGAGAAGAAGCGCCACGAGATCCTTCAGCTGGAGCTGCTCAAGCCGAAGGTCGCGATCCTGGACGAGACCGACTCCGGCCTGGACGTCGACGCGCTGCGCATCGTCTCCGAGGGAGTCAACCGCGTCCGTGAGAGCGGCGAGGTCGGCACCCTGCTGATCACGCACTACACGCGCATCCTGCGCTACATCAAGCCCGACCACGTCCACGTGTTCGCCGGCGGCCGCATCGTCGAGTCCGGCGGCCCGGAGCTCGCGGACAAGCTGGAGAACGAGGGCTACGAGGCATACGTGAAGGGTGGCGCATCCGCGTGACACAGCTGCCGGGCCTCCTCGACACCGAGGCGATCCGCAAGGACTTCCCCGTCCTGGACCGAGTCGTCCACGACGGCAAGAAGCTCGTGTACCTGGACAACGCGGCGACCTCGCAGAAGCCGCGCCAGGTGCTGGACGCCCTGAGCGAGTACTACGAGCGCTACAACGCCAACGTCCACCGCGGTGTGCATGTGCTCGCCGAGGAGGCCACGGCGCTGTACGAGGGCGCGCGCGACAAGGTCGCCGCGTTCATCAACGCGCCGAGCCGCGACGAGGTGATCTTCACCAAGAACGCCTCCGAGTCGCTGAACCTCGTGGCGAACATGCTGGGCTGGGCCGACGAGCCCTACCGCGTGGACCACGAGACCGAGATCGTCATCACCGAGATGGAGCACCACTCCAACATCGTGCCGTGGCAGCTGTTGGCGCAGCGCACGGGCGCGAAGCTGAAGTGGTTCGGCCTCACGGACGACGGCCGGCTCGACCTGTCGAACATCGACGAGATCATCACCGAGAAGACGAAGATCGTCTCCTTCGTGCTGGTGTCCAACATCCTGGGCACGGTCAACCCGGTCGAGACGATAATCCGCCGCGCCCAGGAGGTCGGCGCCCTCGTCTGCATCGACGCCTCCCAGGCCGCGCCGCACATGCCGCTGGACGTACAGGCGCTGCAGGCCGACTTCGTGGCCTTCACCGGCCACAAGATGTGCGGCCCGACCGGCATCGGCGTCCTGTGGGGCCGCCAGGAGCTGCTGGAGGACCTGCCCCCGTTCCTCGGCGGCGGCGAGATGATCGAGACGGTCTCGATGCACTCCTCGACGTACGCCCCGGCCCCGCACAAGTTCGAGGCGGGCACCCCGCCGATCGCCCAGGCGGTCGGCCTCGGCGCGGCGATCGACTACCTCCAGTCGATCGGCATGGACAGGATCCTCGCCCATGAGCACGCGCTGACGGAGTACGCGGTGCGGCGCCTGGCGGAGGTTCCCGACCTGAGGATCATCGGTCCGACGACGGCCGAGGACCGCGGGGCGGCGATCTCCTTCACCCTCGGGGACATCCACCCGCACGACGTGGGCCAGGTCCTGGACGAGCAGGGCATCGCGGTCCGTGTCGGCCACCACTGCGCCCGTCCGGTCTGCCTGCGCTACGGAATTCCTGCGACCACGCGAGCGTCGTTCTACCTGTACTCCTCGCCGGCCGAGATCGACGCTCTGGTCGACGGTCTGGAGCACGTACGGAACTTCTTCGGCTGAGAGGCGAGTCGACACCGTGAAGCTGGATTCGATGTACCAGGACGTCATCCTGGACCACTACAAGAACCCGCACGGGCGTGGTCTGAGGGATGGCGACGCCGAGGTGCACCATGTGAACCCGACCTGCGGCGACGAGATCACCCTGCGCGTGAAGTACGACGGCACGAAGATCGAGGACGTCTCGTACGAGGGCCAGGGCTGCTCGATCAGTCAGGCGAGCGCCTCCGTGCTCAACGAGCTCCTCGTCGGCAAGGACCTGGCCGAGGCGCGGAAGATCCAGGAGACCTTCCTGGAGCTGATGCAGTCCAAGGGCAAGATCGAGCCCGATGACGCGATGGAGGAGGTCCTGGAGGACGCGGTCGCGTTCGCCGGTGTCTCCAAGTACCCCGCGCGGGTCAAGTGCGCCCTCCTGAGCTGGATGGCGTGGAAGGACGCGACGGCCCAGGCGCTGGGTGGCGCCGACGCCGAAAGGAAGACGGCATGACCGACACCGCAGAGATGAAGCCGGTCTCGGAGGAGGAACTCCGCGAGGCCCTGATGGACGTGGTCGACCCCGAGCTGGGCATCGACGTCGTCAACCTCGGCCTGATCTACGGCATCCACATCGACGACTCCAACGTGGCCACGGTCGACATGACCCTGACCTCGGCGGCCTGCCCGCTGACGGACGTCATCGAGGACCAGGCCAAGTCCGCCACGGACGGCCTCGTCAACGAACTCCGCATCAACTGGGTCTGGATGCCGCCGTGGGGCCCCGACAAGATCACGGACGATGGCCGCGAGCAGCTCAGGGCGCTCGGGTTCAACGTCTGATCCCACCGTGTGCGTGAAGCGGCGGCACCTGCCGGGTGCCGCCGCTTCCGTCTGTTCAGGCCAGCCCGTCGACCAGCAGGAAGGCCGAGTCGGACCGGTACAGGTCCGTGTTCCGGTACGGGTCCAGCCGCAGCTGGAAGTTCTGGTGGCGCAGGAGGCGGCCGGGGTAGTTCAGCGACTCCAGGGCGACGGCACCGGTGCGGGCGGAGGGGCGGGGGCAGAACGTGGCGTCCCGGGCGAACAGGCGGGAGCCGTCGTCGCGTTCGGCGCGGAGCAGGAAGTCGCGGTGGCGCAGATAGCCGCCGTCGGCCGTGGTGAACGACCAACAGCGGGCGTCGGCAAGGCCCTTGACGCGGGTGAAGGTGGCCGCGCGGCGGTCCGCGGCCGAGCCGACGGGGTCGAGCTTCACCAGGCCGCCGCTGAGGTGCCAGTAGCGGTCGGGGTAGTTGACGGAGCGGACGGACGTCCCGTGCTCCGCCGGGCGCTGTGAACCGGCCGTGGGCGTCGGGGACTTCGAGGGCGTGCGCTGCGGAGGGGCGGGGGACTCGGGGGCGGCGGACGAGGGCGGCGACGGAGCCGTGCGGTTCCGCTCGGGAGCGGGTGTGTGCGCCGGCGGGGCGGACGGGGAGGCGAAGGACAGCAGGCCGGGGCCGTCGTCGGGCGGCCTCGCCGGTGCGGTGGCCTTCGTCTCGGTGGGGCGGTCGCTCATCGCGGTCACGGTCACGCAGGCGGCGACTGCCGCCAGCGCCAGTGCGGCGGCCAGCCCGAGTCTTCGGGTGCGGGGGGTGTTTTCGAGCACGGGCCCGCACAGTAGTGGAGGCGGCACCGACTGCGAGCTTTTTCTATGAAAGTGAAACTTTCTCGTTGTGTACGGCCGTACGCAATCGTTGTGTACGCTCGTACACATGGGATACCTGCTGCTCGCCGGCGCCATCGCCGCCGAGGTCGCCGCCACGACGGCGATGAAGTACAGCGAGGGGTTCAGCCGGCTCGGACCCTCGCTGGTGACGGCCCTCGGCTACGTCGTCTCCTTCGCGCTGCTCGCCCGGACGCTGAAGACCGTCCAGATCGGCACGGCGTACGCGATCTGGTCCGGCGTGGGCACCGCGACCATCGCCGTCCTCGGACTGCTGCTGTTCGGCGAGGGGCTGAGCCCCACCAAGGTCGCCGGGATCCTGCTGATCATCGCGGGAGTGGTGGTGCTCAACCTCGGCGGGGCGACGCACTGATGCCGCGCCGCCACGACCCCGAGCGCCGGCAGCGGATCATCGACGCCGCGATCCGCGTGGCCGGCCGCGACGGCATCGCCGGGCTGAGCCACCGGACGGTCGCCGCCGAGGCCGACGTACCGCTCGGCTCCACGACGTACCACTTCGCCACCCTCGAAGAGCTGCTGGTGGCCGCTCTGCGGCAGGCGAACGAGGGGTTCGGCACCGTGCTGGCCGAACTGCTGCCGGAGGACGGCGGCGACGGCGACCTCGCCGCGGACCTCGCCCGGGTGCTCGGGCAGTGGCTCGCGGGGGAGCGCACCGGCGTGGAGCTGGAGTACGAGCTGTACCTGGCCGCGCTGCGCCGCCCGGCGCTGCGTCCCGTCGCCGCCGAGTGGACCGAGCGGGGGGCCGCGCTGCTGGCCCGCCGCACGGACCCGGTGACGGCGCGGGCCCTCCTCGCGCTGATGGACGGCATCTGCCTCCAGGTGCTGCTGACGGGCGGTTCGTACGACGAGGAGTACGCGCGCGCCGCGCTGGCTCGGCTGATCCCCTGAACCCGCGCCCGGCACGTGAGACGCGGTTCGCCCTCACCACCCCGCCCACGTTAGGTTTTCTCCCATGACCGAGTCTGCAACCCGTACCACCGGCGCCGTCGCCGCCGGCCTCGCCACGATCGCCTCCGACGGCACCGTTCTCGACACCTGGTTCCCGGCCCCCGAGCTGGTCGAGGAGCCGGGACCGGCCGGCACCGAGCGGCTGACCGCCGAGCAGGCGGCCGAGCTGCTGGGCGGCGGCGCGACCGCGGCGACCGGCCCGGACGCCCGCCGGGGCGTCGAGGTGGTCGCGGTCCGCACGGTCATCGCCTCGCTGGACGAGAAGCCGCTCGACGCCCACGACGTCTACCTGCGCCTGCACCTGCTCTCGCACCGCCTGGTCAAGCCGCACGGCCAGAACCTGGACGGCATCTTCGGCCACCTCGCCAACGTCGCCTGGACCTCGCTCGGCCCGGTCGCCGTGGACGACATCGAGAAGGTCCGCCTGAACGCCCGCGCGGAGGGCCTGCACCTCCAGGTGACCTCGATCGACAAGTTCCCGCGCATGACCGACTACGTCGCCCCGAAGGGCGTCCGCATCGCCGACGCCGACCGGGTCCGCCTCGGCGCCCACCTCGCCGCGGGCACCACCGTCATGCACGAGGGCTTCGTCAACTTCAACGCCGGCACCCTCGGCACCTCCATGGTCGAGGGCCGGATCTCCGCCGGGGTCGTCGTCGGCGACGGCTCGGACATCGGTGGCGGCGCCTCCACCATGGGCACCCTGTCCGGCGGCGGCAACGTGATCATCTCCATCGGCGAGCGCTGCCTCGTCGGCGCCGAGGCGGGCGTCGGCATCGCGCTCGGTGACGAGTGCGTGGTCGAGGCCGGCCTGTACATCACCGCGGGCACCCGCATCACCATGCCCGACGGCCAGATCGTCAAGGCCCGCGAGCTGAACGGCGCCTCCAACATCCTCTTCCGCCGCAACTCGGTCACCGGCACGGTCGAGGCCCGCCCGAACAACGCGGTCTGGGGCGGCTTGAACGACATTCTGCACAGCCACAACTGATCACCGCCGCGACAGCGCCCTTCGCCCTGGCGAGGGGCGCTTCGTCATGCGGGCAGGCCGGCCGCGAACGCCCGCAGGGCCGTGAAGTCGCCCTCGCGCAGCCCGCGTCGCGGGTCGACCTGGTGCAGCAGCGCCGGGCCGGGGTGCCGGGCGGCCACGTACGCGGTGTCCGCCGGGCTCTGCTCGTCGTCCACCCAGGCGAACGGGCGGCCCCCGGCGTACGCCACGATCGCCTCCGTCTTCCAGTGGACGCCGTCCGGCCGCACCGCGAACAGGCCCGCGCCGAAGTCGACGTACGGCAGCTCGGGCAACCCGACGACGGGCGCGATCCAGCGGTTGGCCTCGGCCATCCAGGTCGTCGCCCAGCAGAGCTCGTAGCCGAGCGCGAGCAGGGCCTGGCCGTGGGACGGGTTCAGCCAGACCCGCAAGGGGCGGCCGGGGACCACGGACGCCCGGATCGTCGTGTAGCCCTCGGGCCGGCGCTCCGGCTGGGCCGCGTACGGGTTGAGGGGGCCGTCGACGTCGAGGAACAGCAGGGGGCGACTCACCAGAACACCGTACGGCGGTGTCCGGGCCGGCCGGAGATTGTTTTCGCGCGGGCAGGCATAGCGGGGCGCGGCGGCGCGCGTCTCGAGGGGTACAAGGGCCCGGACACCAGACCGGCCCGGGGGAAGAGAAGGTGACGATGGATGCCGAAGCGCAGGAGAGTTTTCGACAGTTCGTGGCCGGCAGGTCCTCGGCGCTGTTGAGGACGGCCGTCCTGCTGACCGGCGGCGACCGGCACGCGGCCGAGGACCTGCTGCAGAACGCGCTGGTCAGGGCGGCCGGACGGTGGCAGCGGATCGACGAGCCGGAGGCGTACGTACGGCGCGTCCTGTACCGGCAGCAGATCAGCCGCTGGCGATTGAAGTGGCCGCGCCGGGAGGTGTCGGTCGCCGAGCTGCCGGAGGCCGGTACGGCCCCGGACGCCGCCGGCCGCGCGGAGCTGCGCCTGCTGCTGCGCACCGCCCTGTCCCGGCTCACCCCGCGCCAGCGCACCGTGCTGGTGCTGCGCTACTTCGAGGACCTGCCCGAGGCCGACGTGGCCCGGCTGCTGGGCTGCTCCGTCGGCACCGTACGGTCCACCACCCACCGCTCCCTGGCCCGGCTGCGCACGCTCGCACCCGAGCTGGCCGCTCTCGACAGCGGCGGCGGGCGGCCGTCCCGTGACTTCTCGCCCATGGAGGTGCGTCCGTGAACGTCGAGGAACTGGTGCGCGACTCCCTGCGGGAGATGGCGCTGGAGGCGCAGCCGGCGGCCGCGAACCTCGCCGACCGGGTGCTGGTGCTGCGCCGCAGGCGCCGTACCCGCCGGATCGCCGCTGTCGCCGTGTCCGCCGCGGCCGTGGTGACCGTCGCCGCGGCCGTGCCGCTGCTGGACGGCGGCGGGCGGGACGTACGGCCGGCGCACCTCACGCCCGGCCCGGTCGTCGCCCACGCCGACCAGTCGCCGCCGCGCCAGATGATCGGTGCCGGCAATGCCCTCGTGGCGGGGTACAGCACCCAGAGGCGGGTCGAGCAGCCCAACAAGGACGAGATCACCACGCGGACCTACCGGCTGCTGGACTCCCGCACCGGCACCTACAAGAAGGACGACCGCTGGTCCTTCGTGACCGTCGCGCCGGGCGCCCGCACGGCCGCGGTGCTGGAGCGCGAGCTGCCGGCCGCCCGGGTGGGGCTGCTCGACCTGTCCGACGGCCGGGTCAAGCGGTGGATCCCGGTGCCGCAGGGCGCGGGCGGGGCCGCCTTCTCGCCCGACGGGAGCAAGCTGGTCGTCACCACGTACGCCAAGAACCCCGACCGGGCCTTCTGGAGCGCCAAGATCCCGGTGAACGACAAGGTGGAGCCGCAGCAGGTGCCCAGCCGGACCGGTTTCACCGTCGTCGACGTCGCCTCCGGAACGGCGCACTGGCACGAACTGCCTTACTGGAAGGACAAGATGGGCTTCGGGGGCAACGCACGCGCGGATCTGCAGTTCAGCCGCGACGGCAAGTCGCTGTGGGAGCCGCTGCCGATGCGTCCGGGCCGCAAGTACCACGCCCTGGACGGCACGAACGTCCCGGCGCCCGCCGCCGAGAAGCACGTGCAGCCCTGGGTCGAGGCCGGTCTGTCGCCCGACGGCAGGCTCGCCGCGGGCGACTTCGCCGGGGAGGGCGACGAGATCGCCTCCGCCGTCGACGACGCCGTCACCGGCAAGGTCGTCACCAAGGTGCCCGGTCAGCAGCTGCTCGCCTGGGCGGACAACAAGCGGCTGATCGCCTGGGGCATCGGCGGCGACGGCAACGAGTTCCACCAGCGGCTGGTGCTCGTCACCATCGGCAGCAAGAAGGTCCAGCCGCTCAGCGGCTTCCGCTCGCCGAAGGACGACACCGGCGGTCGCTGGGAGCCGCTGTTCACGACCCGCTGACCAGCTCCTCGTACAGCGCCCGCAGCCCGTCGGCCGTCTCCCGGCCGGCGGGGAGCAGTGGGGGGCGGACCGGGCCCGCGGGCAGGCCGAGGTGGGCGAGGAGGGCCTTCGCGGTGACCGTGCCGGGCAGGCCCGCGCCCATCATCGCTTCCGTCAACGGGGTCACGGCCAGCTGGAGTTCGGCCGCGCGAGTGGTGTCGCCGGTGTCGAACGCCGCCAGGATCGCGGCGATCCGGTCCGGTACGGCGTTCGCGACCGTGCTCACGCAGCCCGCCGCTCCAACCGCGTACAGCGCCAGTACGTGCTCGTCGCAGCCCGCGTAGTACGCCAACTCGGTTCGCGCCAGCACCTTCTGGGTGCCGAGGAAGTCGTAGGAGCAGTCCTTGACGGCCACGATCCGGGGGTGCTCCGCGAGGCGGATCATCGTGTCGGGCTCGATCCGGGTGCCGGTGCGGCCCGGGATGTCGTAGAGCATCACCGGCAGGTCGCTCGCGTCGGCGACCTGGAGGAAGTGGGCGGCCACGGCCTCCTGCGGGGGCCGGCTGTAGTACGGCGTCACCACCAGGACCCCGTCGGCGCCCGCCTTCGCGGCCGTCAGCGCCAGCTCCACGGTGTGCCGGGTGTCGGCCGTGCCCACGCCGGTGACCAGCGCGGCCCGGTCGCCGACCGCCTCCCGCACGGCCGCGACCAGCCGTGCCTTCTCCTCGTCGGTCGTGGTGGGCGACTCGCCGGTGGTGCCGTTGAGGACCAGGCCGTCGCAGCCCTGCGCCACCAGGTGCGCGGCCAGCCGCTGGGCGCCGTCCAGGTCGAGGGCGCCCTCCCCGGTGAACGGCGTGATCATGGCGCAGAGGGTGCGGCCGAAGGGAGTGGGCCTATGGGTACTCGTCATGGGAGTAGTCTCGGCAGCACGTCCGTGAAGCTCTACTTAATTCTTCTACGAGGTGTCGGCAAGAATCTCTAATGAGTCAGGGGTGCGGGCGGAGGCCCTATGTCCAACTCGGCCCCTCATGGGTCACTATGGCCGGAGGGTCACCGACGTTCGTCATGGGAGGCACCATGAAGCTCGGCAAGGCACTGGCCACCGGCATCGCGGAGGAGCGGCCACTCGTCCGGGAGGAGAAGCCGCAGGTCGCCGAGGAGACCGTCCGCGCGGACGCGGCCGAACCGGCAGGCCCGGCCCGCGAAGAGGTCCCGGCCGCCCGATGAGGCTGCGGCTCCCGGCGGAACGCCCGACGGAGCCGCCGACCGGCTACAAGATCGCCCACCCGGTGCTGTCCCAGGACGGCACCCGGGCCGGGTTCACCGGAGTGTCGCTCGGCGGCGCACGGCCGTACGGCGTCCTGGACGACGCCTCCTGCGTCTACGGCTTCCGGCACCGACCGCCCGCGCGCCGGTGCGACTGCGGTTTCCACTGCGTGCACGACCGGGCGGCGGCCGAGGCCCTGCTGTGCACCGCCGACCACCGGGCGGCCGTCCTGCTGGAGGTCTCCGTCCTCGGCGCCTACATCCGCTTCGAACGCGGCTTCCGCTACGCCCGGCAGCGGGTGCGCACGGCCACGGCCGGGCCCTGCGGCTGCGGCGCCGGTGCCGTCGCGCTGGCCGACGCCGGCTGGGGCCGTCCGGGCTGGCGGGTCCTGGCCCCCGTCTGCGCCGCCTGCGTGCGCAGGCGCACGTCCGTCTCGCTCCCGGGCTTCGCCCGGCTGGCCGGGCACGGGCTGCGAATGATCGCGGGCGCCGGCGGCACGGCCCCCGCAGGCGCCGGGTTGACCGCCGGCGATGAGCTGGGCGTACCCGAACTCGTCGCCGAAGCGGCCCTGTTGCAGGCGCGTCTGGACTGGTTCCAGTCCCAACTCGCACGCCTCGGCGAACGCGGGACCGGCGGCGCCGGGCAGGGCTAACGACCTTCGGCAGGGGTACCCGGAGGTTCCGCACTGAGAGGAGGCGGAACGCCGTGACCGTGACCCCGAACACCCGGCCCGCGGCCGACGGGCACCCCTCCACGGGCGAACTCGTCGGCCGGGCCACCGAACAGCTCTCCCGGCTGCTGCGGCAGGAGGTCGCCCTCGCCAAGGAGGAACTGGCCGAGAAAGGGCGCCGCGCCGGACGGGGCGGCGGCCTGCTGGGCGCCGCAGGCGCCGTCGGCTACGTCGGGCTGATCACCCTGGCCGGAGCGGCCACCGCCGCCCTCTCCCTGGCGCTGCCCGTGTGGGCGGCGGCGCTCATCGTGGCAGCGGTGTTCTTCGCCGTCGCCGGCCTGCTGGCCGCGACTGGCCGCGCCCAGCTGCGCCGCGCCGCCCCGCCCACGCCCGAGAAGACGCTCGGCAGCGTCAGGGCGGACGTCGACGCCATCAGGGAAAGGGCACACCGATGACGCACAGGAACCCGCACGGCTCGGGCGCCAAGGGCCCCGACGAGTTGCGGCGGCAGATCGAACAGACCCGGAGCCAGCTGGGCGACACCGTCGCCCAGCTGGTGGACCGGGTCGATGTGAAGGGCCGGGCCCGGGCGCGCGCCGCCGACCTGAGGGACAAGGCCGGCGCCATGACCGTCCAGCTGCGCGCCGGCGCCGCCCAGGCGGGGCACGAAGTGCAGGACCGGGCGGCCAAGGCGGGCCACCTGGTCCAGGACCGCGCCGCGCGGGCCGGCCACACCGCGCAGGAACGGATGACCAAGGCCGGTCACCTGGTGCAGGAGCGGGCCGGGCACAGCCGGCACGCCCTGCGGGACCGGGCGGCCCACGCCGGTCACACCGCGGAGCACGACCTGCGGGTGCCGCGCCCGGTGCGGTCCGCCGTGAGCGCCGCGATGCGGCATCCCCGGCCGGCGCTGGTCATCGGCGCGGCCGGCGCCGCCGTCGTCGGCGCGGCCCTGATCTGGCGCCGGATGGACCGCTGCCAGTGAGTCGCTGCTGGTGAGGCGCCGTCGGTGAGTTGCTGCTGGTGAGCCGCTGCCGGTGAGCCACCGCCGGTGGCCCGCTGTCTGTGAGGCGCCGCGCGGGTGAGCCACCGCCAGTGGGCCGCTGCCGGTGCGGCGGCGCCGGTGAGTCGCTCCTGGTGAGGCGCTGCGAGTGAGGCGCCGCCGGCGAGTCACCGCCGGTGAGCCGCCGCCAGGAGCATCGGACGGCGGGACCGGCCGGGCGTGGAGCCGGGCCGGTCCCGCCGTCGTGTCACGGACGGAACCGCAGCACCTGCGGGTCGTGGTCGCTGATCTGGTCGTTGAACTCCGAGTTGATGTGCACGCTGTCGTACTCGAAGTCGCAGCCGCGGCGGATCGCCGGGCTGATCAGGATCTGGTCCAGGACCTGCTGGTTGCCCTGGTAGTCATAGGTGTACCGCTCGCTCTTCGGCAGCGACTTGATCGCCGACCACAGCTCGCCGTCCCCCTCCAGGATCCGCGCGGTCTCGGAGAACTCGAAGTCGTTCATGTCGCCGAGCGCGATGACGTTCGCGTTCTTGTCCGTGGCCAGGATGTCCTTGACGAACGCGTTCACCTCCGTCGCCTGGGCGTGCCGCTGGATCTCCGAGCTGCGCACCGGCGGCTGGTACTGCGAGGTCAGACCCTGGTCGCCGCCCTTGGAGTTGAGGTGGTTGGCGATCACGAAGACGGTCTTGCCGCGGAAGACGAACTCGCCCGCGAGCGGCTTGCGGCTGTTGCTCCAGGCCGCGTTCGCGGGGTCGATCCGGCCCGGGGAGACCGTCAGCTGCGCCTTGCCGTGCACCTTGGTGACGCCGACGGCGGTGGTCGAGTCGCCGCCCGCGCGGTCCACGAAGGAGACCCGCTCCGGGTTGAACAGGAACACCTGGCGGATGTTGCCGCCGGGCTCGCCGCCGTCCTGGTCGTTGACCGGGTTGACCGAGCGCCAGTCGTAGCGGGGGCCGCCGGCCGCGACGATCGCGTCGATCAGTTTGGTCACGGTCTGGTCCGCGTCGACCGTGCCGTCGTCCTTGGCGCCGTTGTTGTCCTGGATCTCCTCCAGGGACACGATGTCCGGCGACTGGAGGTTGTGCACGATCGCGGAGGCGTGCTGGTCGAAGGTGGCGTCCGACGGGTCGAGGTTCTCGACGTTGTACGTCGCCACCGCCAGTTCGCGGCTCGACTGCTTCTCGGTCGTCTCGCGCTCCAGGCCGGCGCTCCTCAGCGTGCCGAGCCGGCTCGCGACGAGGGTGTAGCCGCCGTACTGGTTGAAGTCCAGCGGGCCCGCGGTGGTGCCTTCCAGGGTGTCGCCGACGTTCGCCTTCGGGAAGTCGGCGGTCGGGCCCAGCGACTGGATCTGAAGCCGGCCGGTGTTCTGGGAGTCGTAGGAGCCGTAGACCGTGCCGCCGCGGCGGCTGCGGTGCTCCCACGGCTTCACCGTGACCCACAGCTCGCTGTACGGGTCGGTCGCGGTGACCACGCGCGCGTCGGCGACCTGGACGTTCATGCCCTCCAGGGACTCGTAGTAGTCCAGCGCGTACGCCGACGGGTCCAGCGGGAGGCCGTTGATCGAGTTGGCCGCGGCGGCGTCGCCGGTGGGCGCGTAGGCGTCCGGCACCGCGTCCTCGTCGACGACGACCGGCGCCGGGACCGCGTTGCCGGCGGAGACGGTGGTGATCACCGGCTTGGTGATCTCCGTCAGCGACTGGTTGCCGGAGGAGGTGCCGCCCGGGACGTACTCGGAGACCGTGCCGGTCACCTTCACCGCGTCACCGACCGCGACCTTCGGCGTGGAGCTGGTGAAGACGAACACGCCCTCGCTGGTGGCCGGGTTGTCGTCCGGGGTCGGGTCCTGGAGCCAGAAGCCTCTGGAGGAGCCGTACGTGCGCGTGGCCGTGACGATGCCGGGCACGTCCGTCACCTTCTGCCCGGCGAACGGGGATATCCGGGTCGTGCCCTGGATGTCGTGGACGCGCACCGAGTCGGCGTGCGCGGGCGCCGTGAGGACGACGGTGGAGGCCGCGCTGCAGACGGCGGCGACGGTGAGCGCGGCGAGGCGCGCGGAAGACCTGCTCGGCAAGGGATCCCTCCGGGGACGTGACGATGCGCCGGGACGAGGGTGGAACGGGAGCGTGTGGAGGTCGTAGCCCTCTGTGACACGCATAGAGCCGAGTGAACAGTTGTCCCCCCAACTTCTACGCGCGTCAATCTCCTGCCTGGCCCGGGGAGTTGTCAAGGTTTCGGCCATGGACGGCCGCTTACGGGGAGATGAACCGGGCGGCATGGGTGGAAATCCGTCTAGGCTGAGCGGCTGAGCCCGTTCACGGTCCGAGGAGAACCAGCCGATGTCAGACAGCTCCCCCCTGCCGCCCGTACGGCTGCATCCCGAAGCGGAGCTGGCGCGCGCCGCGCTGTCCACGCCGTTGCTCTCCCGGGCGGCCCGCCTCGCCCGCTGGGCCGGACCCGGCACCCGCGTCGACGCCGGCGGCGGACTGGTCGAGGAGCAGCTGCCGGCCGCCGTCGAACTGCTCGGACTGACCGGCGACGACGCCGTCGCGTACGCCAGCGAGGCCTGGCGGGTCGCCGTGGACGCCGGTCTGGTCGAGATCGTGGACGAGGAGGCCGGCACCGTCCGGGCCGGCGAGGAGCTGAAGCTGCTCACGGCGGGCTCCCCGAGGGACGTGCTCACCGTGTGGCTGGCCGCGCTGGAGACCGTCATCGCCGACGCGACCGTCCCCGACCTGGACGACCTGGTCGACGCGCTGGACGAGGGCGGCGAGGTCGATTTCTCGTCACTCGGCTGGGACCCGGAGGCCGAGGCGGAGTTCCTCGACGGCGTCCTCGGCAACCTCTACCTGCTGACGGTCAGTGAGGACGGCCCCGGCGACGGCACCGTCCCGCTGCCCGCGCTCGCCGCCTCCATGCTCGTGCCCGACGGCATGGGCGAGCCCACCAACGACGTCCTGGAGCAGGTCTCCGACGCGATGATGCGGCTGGACGACCAGTTCCGGGTGCTGGAGCCGGTCGGACTCGTGGACTACCGGCCGGTGGACGAGGCACTGATGGCCGACACCGACGAGGAGCCCGCCGCGACCGTGGACGACACGGACGTCGCCCGCTACGGCATGGTCCGCCTCACCCCGCTCGGCGTGTACGGGCTGCGGGCCCGTCTGCTGGAGGCCGGGTTCGCGGCCCCGGCTGTCGGCGACCTGGCCGACAAGGGCGCGGACGTCCTGCTCGACGGCACCGCCCGGTTCGGCCGGTCCGCCGCCCGGGCCGAGACCGAGCAGTGGCTGGCCCGCCGCGAACCGCTCGCGGCGGCACGCGAGTTGCTGGCGGCGGCCCGCGGCTCCGATGACGGGGCCCCGCTGCGCAGGCTCCGCTGCCAGCAGGCGCTGTCGCTGGTCGGCGCCGAGGCCGAACCCGCGCTGCGCGAGGTGCTGGACGACCCCGAGCTGGGCGGGCTCGCCCGGGTGTGGCTGAGCGAGCGGGGCGCCGCCGAGGTGCCGGCGCCGTCCGAGGACATGGTCTTCTGGCTGACCGTGGACACGCTGGCCGCACAGCTGGCGGCCGAGGGCAACTCGGAGGAACTCCAGGCCCTCGTGGAGGGGCTGGCCGCCCAGCACAGCGGGTTCTTCACGGCCGCCTGGCGGGTGGAGCACCCGGCCACCGCCGAGGTGCTGGACGCGATGGGGCGGCTGCACCCGGACAAGAAGGTGGCCAAGCAGGCCCGGAAGGCGGCCTTCAAGGCGCGTTCGCAGCAGGGGAGTTGAGGGCCCGTCCGGTCGGCGGCCCGACCGGTGCCTTTTGCTGGCGATGGGGTGGTGCGTACGGATTCTTGAACAAGGACCGGTGAAGTAGTCCGGCGTTCAACTCGCGTTCACAAGTGGGCGGGAGCGTGTGCGCCGAACCGAGGCCCCCCACCCTCCACGGCACTACCACCGTCGTCACAGGAGACACCATGTCGCTCACCCGCAGGGACTTCGCCAGAACATCCGCGATCACCGGTGCCGGGGTCGCCCTGGCGGGCAGCGTCGGCGCCCTCGCCACCGCGCCGAACGCCCTCGCCGCCACGGACACCGAGAGCACCGAGGCCGGGTCCGGGCACGGGGGCCACCACCACGGCGTCGGCTACGGCCCGCTGATCGCCGACCCCAAGGGCATCCTCGCCCTGCCCGCCGGCTTCTCGTACAAGATCATCACGTACAGCGGCAAGACCAAGCTGGAGTCCGGCGAGTTCACCCCGTCCAACCACGACGGCACCGCCACCTTCGAGGGCCCCCGCGGCACCACCCTCCTCGTCAACAACCACGAGCTGGCCGGCGCCCGCGCCCAGTGGCCGTACCCGGTGCCGCTCACCGAGGGCCTGGTCTACGACCCGGCGGCGGCCGGCGGCTGCACCGTCGTCGAGGTCCGCCGCGGCGGCGAGGTCGCCGAGTGGGTGGGCATCGCCGGCACCGCCACCAACTGCGCCGGTGGCAGCACCCCGTGGGGCACCTGGCTGACCTGCGAGGAGACCGAGGACAAGGCCGGAAAGAACGGCTTCACCAAGGACCACGGCTACGTCTTCGAGGTCGACCCCGAGGACCGCCGGGCCAACCGCGACCCCAAGCCCGTCAAGGCGCTGGGCCGCTACGCCCACGAGGCCGTCGTGGTCGACCCCAAGCGCGGTCACGTCTACCTCACCGAGGACGCCTCCGGCCCCAACGGCCTGTTCTACCGCTGGACCCCGCCGGAGGGCTTCCGCCACGGCCGTGGCAAGCTGCGCACCCTCGCCGACGACGCGGGCGTGCTCCAGGCGTTCAAGTGCTTCGACTCCGGCGGCAAGTTCGTGGACGACCTGTCGCGCGCCACGAAGATCGGCACCGTGTACGGCGTCGACTGGGTGGACGTCCCCGACCGCGACGCCAGGACGGTGTCGGTGCGCAAGCAGTTCACCGACGGCCAGGTCACCCGCGCCCGCAAGCTGGAGGGCATGTGGTGGGGCGACGGCGGCGTCTACGTCGTCTCCTCCTACGCCCGCCAGGAGAGCCCGGTGCAGCACGACGGCCAGGTCTGGTTCTACGACCCCAAGCGCCGCACCCTGACCCTGAAGGTGCTGCTCGGCGTGAACCCGGACCCGGCGAAGGACGGCGCCTTCGACGGCCCCGACAACATCACCGTCTCCCCGTACGGCGGCCTGGTCATCGCCGAGGACGGCGAGGGCGTCCAGCACCTGTTCGGCGCCACCGACAGCGGCCGGACCTACCCGATCGCCCGCAACGAGCTGAACATCGGCACGGCGGAGGCGCCGGAGTACAGCGAGTTCACGGGCGTCACCTTCTCGCCCGACGGCAAGACCCTGTTCGCCAACATCCAGACGCCGGGCATCATGCTGGCCATCACCGGCCCCTGGAAGCGCCAGAAGTGCGGCTGAGCCCTGCTGGGTGACTGACGCGCCCTTCACCGGGCGGGCGGCGGCGGTCACTTCACCGGCCCGCGTCGGCCGGTCAGGACCACCGCCGCCACAAGCAGGCCGGCCAGGGTGATCAGGGCGCCGGCGGCGAAGGCGTGGGCGGCGCCGTGGGTGAGGACGGCGCCGGGGGAGCCGGTGGTGTGCCGGGTGGCCGTGCCGTACACCGTGACCAGCACCGACAGGCCGACCGTGCCGCCCAGCCACTGCACGGTCTGGAGCAGTCCGGAGGCGGCGCCCGCGTCTTTCGGGGTGACGGCGGACAGGATCGTGGCGTTGAGCGGCATGAAGCTCAGGCCGAGGCCCAGGCCGACCAGCAGCAGCGGCCCGAGCAGCCCGGCCGCGTAGCCGTCCCCGGGCTCCAGCCGGGCCAGCCAGCCGGTGCCGAGCGCGGCCAGGGACATGCCGGTCAGCAGCACCGGCTTGGTGCCGAACCGGGGCAGCAGCCGGGGCACCAGCCGTACGGTCGTGAACATCACCAGGGTCATCGGCAGGAACGCGAAGCCCGCGCGCAAGGGGCTGTAGCCCAGCACCCGCTGGCCGAACAGGGTGAGGAAGTAGAAGGCGCCGAACATGCCCGCGGGCAGCAGCAGGATGCTCGCGTACCCGCCGGCCCGGTCGCGGTCCGCGAACAGGCGCAGCGGCAGCACCGGCTGGTCCGCGCGGGACTCCACCAGCAGGAAGCCGGCGAGCAGGACGGCCGCCGCGGCGAAGCCGAGCAGCGCCCGGGTGTCGTCCCAGCCGCCCTGCGAGACCTGGATGAACGCGTACACCAGCGAGGTCGTGGCGGCCGTCCCGGTCAGCGCGCCCGGCAGGTCGAAGCGGCCCGTGTGGCGCGGGGTCTCGGGCACGAAGCGGGGCAGGGCGAGGGCCAGGACGAGGCCGATGGGGACGTTGACGAGCAGCGCCCAGCGCCAGGAGGCCCACGAGGTGAGCATGCCGCCGAGGACCAGACCGACGGAGCCGCCGACGCCGGCCATGGAGGAGTAGACGCTCAGCGCGCGGTGCCGGCGCGGGCCGTCGGGGAAGCCGGTGGTGATCAGGGCGAGGGTGTTCGGGGCGATCAGGGCCGCGCCCACACCCTGCAGCGCGCGGGCGACGAGCAGTCGGCCGCCCTCGGTGGCGAGGCCGCCGAGCAGGGAGGACAGGGCGAACAGCAGGACGCCCGCGGTCAGGGTGCGCCGGCGGCCGAGGAGGTCGCCGACGCGTCCGCCGAGCAGCAGCAGGCCGCCGAAGGCGAGGGTGTAGGCGTTGAGGACCCAGGACAGGCCGGTGCCGCTGAAGCGCAGGCCCCGTTGGATGTCCGGCAGCGCCACGTTGACGACGGTGGAGTCGACGCCGACCATCAGGTAGGCGGTGACGATGACGAGCAGTGTGGTGCCGGGCCGCGCCGGTGGCGCGGATCTGGCGGAGGAGGCTTCCGTGGTGGGCGGGGCGGACGGTGCGGACGGGGTGGACATGGCGGTCTCCCGGTCTGGGCGCCCCCGGGCATGCGGGTTTCCGGGCAGGGGTGAGCCGCCCACGGAACACCACGGCAATAAGCGGGGACTGTCTCCGTTTAGTGCTCGATAAGATACGGAGAGGGTCCCCGGTTTGCAAGGAGTGAGTGGATGACGCAGGGCAGGCCCATGCGCGCGGACGCTCGGCGCAACTACGAGCGGCTGCTGAAGGTGGCCGCGGAAGCCTTCGCGGAGCACGGGGAGAACGCCTCGCTCGACGACATCGCCAAGCGGGCGGGCGTCGGATCGGGCACGCTCTACCGGCACTTCCCGACCCGGCAGGCGCTGCTGGAGGCGGCGTACGTGGACCGCATCGAGGCGCTCGGGGCGCGCGCCGACGAGCTGGCGCAGGAACGGCCGCCCGGCGAGGCCCTCACGGAGTGGCTGTACGAGCTGGCGGTCCGCACCCTCCAGGTGCGGGGCATGAAGGCCCTGCTCAGCTCGGCGGTGACGGAGCACGGCAGCGCGGCGGCGCTGACGGCGTGCGGGAACGTGGTGAAGGGTGCGGTGACCAAGCTCGTGGAGGCGGCGCAGGCCGAGGGGGCGCTGCGGGGGGACGTGGCGCCGATCGAGGTGCTGCGCCTGGCCCACGGAGTGGCCTCGGCGGCGGAGCTGGCCGGGGTGGGGGAGCCGGAGATCCGGCGCTATCTGGGGCTGTTGACGGAGGGGCTGCGGGCCGGCTGAGGTGACGGCCCGGCCACGGCGGAGCCACGGGCCGGGGGACCGCCGCCAGGACGGCGGCGAGTCCCCGGCCCGACTGCGCCGGCCCCTGCCGGGCTACAGGGCGCGCGCCCCCGGCTCGACCATGTTCCGTACGGTGCGGGCCTTCACGAACTCGCCCAGCGCCGTCATGTCCCACTCGCCGGAGAACTGGCGGATCAGCTTGGCCATCATGACGCCGGTCCGCGGCTCCGCGCCCGTCAGGTCGAAGCGGACCAGCTCCTCGCCCGAGGAGGCGTCGACCAGGCGGCAGTACGCCTTGGCGACCTCCGTGAACTTCTGGCCGGAGAAGGAGTTCACGGTGAAGACGAGCCCGGTGACCTCCTGGGGCAGCCGGCCGAGGTCGACGGTGATGACCTCGTCGTCGCCCGCGCCCTCGCCGGTCAGGTTGTCCCCGGAGTGCCGGACGGCGCCGTTCAGGATCGTCAGCTTGCCGAAGTAGCAGCTGTCGATGTGGTTGCGCTGCGGGCCGTAGGCGATGACCGAGGCGTCCAGGTCGATGTCCTTGCCGCGGAACGCCGGCTCCCAGCCGAGGCCCATCCGCACCTGGGAGAGCAGCGGCCGGCCGCCCTTGACGAGGGACACGGTCTGGTTCTTCTGGAGGCTGACCCGGCCCTTGTCCAGGTTGATCTTCCCGGCGCCGGGCGCGGGAGCGGGCGGCGGGGTCACCGGCTGCGGCGGTGCGGCGGGGGCGGCGGCCGGCTGCGGGGGAGCCACGGGGGCGGCGGCCGGCTGCGGCGGGGCGGCCTGCGCGGCAGGAGCCGCGGCCGGTTCCTCCACCGTCACGCCGAAGTCGGTCGCGATGCCCGCGAGCCCGTCGGCGTACCCCTGCCCGACGGCCCGCGCCTTCCACTGGCCGCCCCGGCGGTAGATCTCCACGACCACCAGCGCGGTCTCGCTGCCGAGCTGCGGCGGGGTGAACGTCGCCAGCACGGCGCCGCCGTCGGCGTCCCGGATGGTGGCCGTCGGCTCGATGCCCTGGAAGGTCTGGCCGGCCGCGTCCGGGCTGGCCGTGACGACGATCTTCTCGATCTCCGGCGGCACGGCGGCCGTGTCGACCGTGACCGCGTCCGGCGCCGTACCACCGCCCGACCGGTACGTCACGCCCGGCCCGGTGGGCTGGTTGTAGAAGATGAAGTCGTCGTCGGAGCGCACCTTGCCGTCACCGGTGAGCAGCAGGCCCGACACGTCGAGCCGCACCGGAGCGGAGACGTCCACCGTCACGCGCGCGGCCGACAGAGGGACGTTCGAGCCAGGGGTCATAGCTGTCATGCCGGGAGAACGAACGACACCGCTTTACCGTTCCCTTACCCGCCCCCGATCGGCTCAGGGCACCACCACGATCTTGCGTCCCACGCCCGCCGCGAACTGCTCCAGCGCCTGCGGGTACCGCTCCAGCGGGATCCGGTCGCTGATGAAGACGCCCGGGTCCAGCACGCCGTTCGCGAACAGTTCGGCCGCCCGCTCGAAGCTGTGCAGCACGGCCATGGAGCCGGTGATGGTGATCTCCTGGTTGTAGATCCGGTACGGGTCGATCGTCACGCGGGTCGCGTAGTCCGCCACCCCGAACTGGAGGAACGTGCCCGCCTTCGCGACCCGGTCCAGGCCGTCCTGGATCGCCGCCGCGTTGCCGGTGGCGTCGATCACGACGTCCCAGCCCTGCGGGCGGTCCAGTTCGTCGGCGTTCGCCGCGGACGCCGAGATGCCGAGCAGGCGGGCCGTCTCCAGACGGGCGGGATTGACGTCGACCACGTCCACGCTCGCCGCACCGGTCCGCTTGGCCAGCTCCAGCATCATCAGGCCCATGGTCCCGGAGCCGTAGATCAGCACGTGGGCGCCCAGCCGGGACCGGAGCACGTCGTAGCCGCGCACCGCGCAGGACAGGGGTTCCACCAGGGCCGCGTCCTCGGTGCGGACGTGGTCGGGCAGCTTCACGCAGTTGGCGACCGGGGCGAGCGCGTACTGTGCCGCACCGCCCGCCGTCGTCACGCCGATCGCCGCCCACCGCTCGCACAGGTTGTTGTGTCCGGTACGGCAGTACCGGCACTCGTGGCAGTACAGGGACGGGTCCACGGCCACCCGGTCGCCGACGGCCACCTCGGTGACCTGGGTGCCGGTGCCGACGACCGTGCCCGCGAACTCGTGCCCGGGGACGATCGGCAGCTTGGGCGCGAACTCGCCCTGGAGGATGTGCAGGTCGGTGCCGCACAGACCGCAGGCCGCGACCTCCACGACCACCTCGCGGGGGCCCGGTGTCGGGTCGGGCACCTCGGTGACGACGGCGCGGCCCACGGACTCGATGACGGCGGCCTTCATTTCACGGCTCCCAACGACAGGCCCTGGACCAGCTTGTCCTGGGCGGCGAACCCCGCGGCGAGCACCGGCAGGGAGATGACGAGCGACGCGGCGCACACCTTGGCCAGGAACAGGCCCTGGCTGGTGATGAAGCCGGTCAGGAAGACGGGGGCGGTCTCGGCGACCACGCCCGTCAGGACTCGGGCGAAGAGCAGTTCGTTCCAGCTGAAGATGAAGCAGATCAGGGCGGTGGCGGCGATGCCGGGCAGGGCGATCGGGGCCACCACGCGCGCGAGGATCACCGGGAGCCGGGCGCCGTCCACCCGCGCCGCCTCGATGACCGCGACCGGCACCTCGGCGAGGAAGGACTGCATCATCCACACGGCGATCGGCAGGTTCATGGAGGTGTACAGGACGACCAGCAGCCAGATGTTGTCGAGCATCCCGGCGTTCTTGGCGAACAGGTAGACCGGCAGCAGGCCCGCCACGGCCGGCAGCATCTTGGTGGACAGGAAGAAGAACAGGACGTCGGTCCACTTCCGCACCGGCCGGATCGACAGCGCGTAGGCCGCCGGGAGGGCCAGCAGCAGCACCAGGAGCGTCGAGGCGACCGACGCCACCGTGGAGTTGACCAGCGCGGGCCACGGGCTGGCCCCGCCGCCGCTGCCGAAGAACTCGCGGTAGCCGTCGAGCGTCAGCGACGCGGCGAAGGACGGCGGGTTGGTCGCCGCGTCCGCCTCGGAGTGGAAGGACGTCAGGGCCATCCACGCGATGGGCAGGAAGAAGACGATGCCGGCCAGCCAGGCCACCAGGCCGAGACCACCCCGGCGCAGTACGGCGGTCATGCGCGGGACACCTCCTCGCGGAACAGGGACGACACCACGCGCAGGGCGAAGGTCGCGATGACGATGGAGCCGATGACCACCAGGACTCCGGCGGCCGAGGCCAGCCCGTTCTCGTGGGCCTGGTAGAAGCTCTGGTAGACGGTGTAGGGCAGGTTGGCGGTGCCCAGGCCGCCGGACGTGATCGTGAAGACCGCGTCGAAGTTCTGGACGATGTAGATCGACCCGAGCAGCGCGCCCAGTTCCAGGTAGCGGCGCAGGTGAGGCAGGGTCAGATGGCGGAAGATCTGCCAGTCGCTCGCGCCGTCGACCCGCGCGGCCTCGATCTGCTGCTGGTCCCGGCTCTGCAGCCCGGCCAGCAGGATCAGCATCATGAACGGCGTCCACTGCCACACCAGGGAGGCCTCGACCGCGAGCAGCGGGGTGCGGGAGACCCAGTCCGGCTGGGGGCCGCCCACATAGTGCAGCAACCCGTTGAGCAAGCCGTACTCGGGGTTGTAGAGCACGTGCTTCCAGAGCAGCGCGGCGGCCACCGGCACCACCAGGAAGGGGGCGATGAGCAGGGTGCGGACGATGCCCCGGCCGCGGAACCGGCGGTCCAGCAGTAGTGCCAGCGCCAGCCCGAGGACCAGGCTGGCCAGCACCACGGCCGCCGTGAGCAGCACGGTCGTCCACACCGAGTGGCGCAGGTCGGCGTCGGTGAGCACCTGACGGTAGTTGTCCAGGCCGGTGAAGCGGCGGGCCTTGGGGTAGAGGGCGTTCCAGTCGAAGAAGGAGATCACCAGCGTGGCCACGAAGGGCAGCTGGGTCACCACGATCATGAAGACGAGGGCCGGCAGCAGCGGGGCGCGGGTGGCCCAGGCGCGCAGCCGGGCCGAGGGCTGCCTGACCGTCCGTGCGGGTGTGGCCGCGAGGGGGGCCGTGGTCGTCGCTGTCATCGTCCCTCGTACTCCTCGGAGATCTTCTCGGCGAGTGCCTGCGACTTCTTCAGGGCCGAGCCGACGGACTGGCGTCCGGCGATGGCCGCGCTGATCTCCTGGGAGACCTTGGTGCCGAGGTCGGTGAACTCGGGGATGCCGACGAACTGGATGCCGGGCGCGGGCCGCGGCTGCACGCCGGGGTCGTTCGGCCGGGCGCTCTCGATGGCCTCCTTGGTCATCTCCTGGAACGCGGCGGCCGACTTGCGGTAGTCGGCGTCGGTGTAGGTCGACGCCCGCTTGCCCGCCGGGACGTTCGACCAGCCGCTGGTCTCGCCGACCAGCCGCTCGTAGTCCTTGCCCGACGCCCAGGAGACGAACTTCCAGGCCTTGTCGGGGTTGCGGGAGGCCTGCTGGATGCCCCAGGCCCAGGTGTAGAGCCAGCCGGAGGACGCGGTGCGCTCGACGGGGGCGGGGGCGTAGCCGAGCTTGCCCTTGACCGGGGAGCCGGCCGCCTCCAGCAGCCCGGCCGCGGAGGTGGCGTCGTACCACATGGCGACCTTGCCCTGGGTCATGTTGTTCAGGCACTCGGCGAAGCCGGACTGGGCGGCGCCGGACTCGCCGTGCGCGCGGACGAGGTCGACGTAGAACTTCGTCGCCTTCTCGAAGGCCGGGGAGTCCAGGCGCGCCTTCCAGTCCTTGTCGAACCAGGTGCCGCCGAAGGTGTTCACGACCGTGGTCAGGGGTGCCATCAGCTCGCCCCAGCCGGGCAGCCCGCGCAGGCAGATGCCCCGCATGCCCGGCCGGGCGCCGTCCGCCTTCGCGGCCAGGTCGGCGACCTGCCGCCAGGTGGGGCGCTCGGGCATGGTCAGGCCCTTCGCCGCGAACACGTCCTTGCGGTACATGAGGAAGGACGACTCGCCGTAGAAGGGCTGCCCGTAGAGCTTGCCGTCGTCGCCGGTGAGGGACTGGCGCATCGGCTTGAGCACGTCCTGCTCGTCGTACGACGGGTCCTTCGCGACGTAGGAGTCCATCTCGTGCAGCCAGCCGTTGCGGGCGTAGATCGGTATCTCGTAGTTGGACAGGGTGGCCACGTCGTACTGTCCGGCCTGGTTGGCGAAGTCCTGGCTGATCTTGTCGCGGACGTCGTTCTCGGGCAGGACCGTGAAGTTGACCTTGATGCCGGTGTCCTTGGTGAAGTGGGCGGCGGTCAGCTTCTGCAGCTCGGTCATCTGCGGGTTGTTGACCATCAGGACGTTGATGGAGTCGCCGCCGGAACCGGTCCCGCCGGCACCGGCCCAGCAGCCGGAGAGCAGCGGGGCGAGCAGCGTCCCTGCGGCGGCCAGGGCGAGCGTGGCTCGCGGCCTCCGTCGGCTCGGGGTGCGCATGGATCGCTCCAGGAGATATGCGAAAGGGGGACATAAGGGGTGCTCGGGGGTGAGGAACACCCCAGGACGGGGGAGGAGTCGGAGAATCAGACCCGGATGACCTGCGGGCCCAGCAGGGAGTAGCGGTGCGCCTCGGCGGCCGGGAGCAGGGTGCTGGTCACGATCGCCTCCAGCGCGCCGATCTCCGCGAACCGGCAGAAGCTGACCGCGCCGAACTTGGTGTGCACGCCCGCGAAGACCGTGCGGCGGGCGGCCCGGACAGCCTGTGCCTTCACCTCGCTGACCGCCGGGTCCGGCGTGGTCAGGCCGTGTTCGCGGGAGATGCCGTTGGCCCCGATGTAGGCCAGGTCGATCACGAACCCGGCCAGCATCTTCGTCGTCCAGTGGTCGACGGTGGCCAGCGTGCCCGGGCGGACCCGGCCGCCGAGCAGCAGGACGGAGACCTGGCCGGCCTCCGCGAGCGCGCCCGCGACCGGCAGGGACGCGGTGACCACGGTCAGCGGCCGGTCCCTGGGCAGCGCCTCGGCGATGAGCTGCGGGGTGAAGCCCTCGTCGACGAAGACCGTCTCGGCGTCCCCGAGCAGCTCGGCCGCCGCGGCGGCGATCCGGCGCTTCTCGGGTACGTGGCTGGTGGCGCGGAAGGCGAGGGTCGTCTCGAACCCGGCGCTCTCCACCGGATAGGCGCCGCCGTGGGTGCGGCGGACCAGGCCGTGGTCCTCCAGGGCGCGCAGATCGCGCCGGATGGTCTCCTTGGCCACGCCCAGGTCGGCGGCGAGCGCGGTGACGTCCACCGAGCCGGTGGCGCGGGCGGCCCGCACGATCTCGCGCTGGCGTTCTTCCGCCGACCTGATGGTCATGTCGTCACCCACTTCCCTGTGGACCTGCCCGTTCGGGCCCTTGGGGGAAGTTCTACCGTCGGTGCGCGACGCTGACCAGGCCTGTTGCGGGCCCGATACTGCCCGCTTGTGCCCGCTTCGCGCGGGCCGTGCCCGGCGCGGACCTGCGCGGCTGCCGGGGGCGGGGTGGGATCGGGCACGGCGGATGCCCGGACACGGCGGCGGGCGGGCCCGTTCGGTGCCCGCCCGCGCGCGTGGACGATCGTTTCCGGCCGCCGGGAGCCCCCGGGGACCCGGCGAAGGGGTCAGTACGGCCAGATCGGCGGGTCGTTCACGAAGTGGCCGCCGAGGTGGCTGTGGGCCGGGTTCTCCGGGTCCAGCTCGCCCTGCTCGGCGAGGAGCTTCTCGGCGTACGGCTCGGAGTCGTCCTGGGGGTCGTAGCCGAGCGCCCGCGCGGTGGTCAGGTCCCACCACAGGCGGGTGTTGGCGGAGGAGCCGTAGACGACCGTGTGGCCGACCTCCTCGGCGGTCAGGGCCGCGTGGAAGAGCCGGGCGCCGTCGGCCGGGCTCATCCACACCGAGAGCATGCGGACGCTGGTGGGCTCCGGGAAGCAGGAGCCGATGCGCACGGAGACGGTCTCCAGGCCGTGCTTGTCCCAGTAGAGCTGGGCCAGGTCCTCGCCGAAGGACTTCGACAGGCCGTAGAAGGTGTCCGGGCGGCGCGGGGTGTCGACGGGGATCAGCGGCTCGCCCGCGCGCGGGGCGGGGGTGAAGCCGACGGCGTGGTTGGAGGAGGCGAAGACGATCCGCGGCACGCCCTCCTGGCGGGCGGCCTCGTACAGGTTGTAGGTGCCCTCGATGTTCGACCGCAGGATCTTCTCGAAGGGTGCCTCCAGGGAGATCCCCGCGAGGTGCAGGACCGCGTCCACGCCCCGCACCGCTTCGCGCAGCGCCTCCTTGTCACCGAGGTCCGCGGTGATCGCGTCCGGCTCGCCCTCGACGGGCCGCACGTCGAACAGGCGCAGCGTGTAGCCGTACTCCGGCAGCAGGGACCGCATCAGGGTGCCGAGCCCGCCGGCCGCGCCGGTGAGCAGGAGGGTGCGGGGAGCGGGCATCCTTCGAATCTCCTTGGGGTCCTGGGGTCCTGGGGTCAACGGCCGCATGGATGGACAGTATTCACATTCGTGGACACGCTAGGGAGGGGTGCCGCGCCCCGTCAAGTGTGCCGTGACAGGCGGAAATCCGCTCCGGTGTTGCCCGTTCGGGCGCTTGACCCGCTCCAATGGCGGCCCGTAGCGTGAAGTTGTTCAGAAATATAGACACCGATCAGAAACATGCACCGACAGGGAGCGCTTGTGACGCCAGCCCCTCTCGCCGCCCGGCTCCGCGATCCCAGCGGGCCGCTCTTCTTCCCCGTCACGGCCTACGGCCCCGGCGGCTCACTCGACCTGGACGTCTACCGCACCCATGTGCGCCGCGGCGTCGCGGCCGGTGCCGCCGCCGTCTTCGCCTGCTGCGGCACCGGGGAGTTCCACGCGCTGCTGCCGGAGGAGTTCGAGGCCTGCGTCCGGGTGGCCGTCGAGGCGGCCGAAGGGCGCGTCCCGGTCGTCGCGGGCGCCGGCTACGGCACTGCCCTCGCCGTCCGCTACGCGCGTCTCGCCGCCGGCGCGGGCGCCGACGGCCTCCTCGCCATGCCGCCGTACCTCGTGCTGGCCGGGCAGGAGGGGCTGCTGCGGCACTACCGGGAGGTCGCCGCCGCCACCGACCTGCCCGTCATCGTCTACCAGCGCGACAACGCCCTGTTCACCCCCGCGACCGTGGTCGAACTGGCCCGCACCGACGGCGTCATCGGCCTCAAGGACGGCCTCGGCGACCTGGACCTCATGCAGCGGACCGTCAGCGCCGTCCGCACCGAGGTGCCCGGCGACTTCCTGTACTTCAACGGCCTGCCCACCGCCGAGCAGACCCAGCTCGCCTACCGCGCCCTCGGCATCACCCTGTACTCCTCCGCGGTGTTCTGCTTCGCGCCGGAGATCGCCCTCGCCTTCCACCGCGCCCTGGAGACGGGCGACCTGCCCACCGCCCACCGGCTCCTGGACGGCTTCTACCGCCCCTTCGTCGAACTGCGCGCCCAGGGCCGCGGATACGCCGTCTCCCTCGTCAAGGCCGGGGTACGGCTGCGCGGCCTCGACGTCGGCGAGGTCCGGCCCCCGCTGCACGAGCCGGCCGAGGACCACGTCAAGCAACTCGCCCGGCTCATCGAACGCGGCCACGAACTGCTGGCGGAGCAGGCGTGAGCGAACACGGCCGCCGCCCGCCGGAGGGATGTGTGAGGGAGTACGGCTTCCCCCGGCGGAAGCGATGCGTGAAGGCGTGCGGCCACCCCCTCCCCGAGCAACCCGTGAACACGTACGGTCAGGCCCTGTCGAAGGAGGACACGTGAAGGCGTCGGCGTTCGTCTACCCCTGGGACGTCAACGGGGACCCCGCCGCCCCGGAGCGGCTCGCCGGACTCGGCGTGGAGCAGGTGACCCTGGCCTCCGCGTACCACTCCACCCGTGCCCTCACCCCCCGCCACCCCCGCCACCGCATCGTCACCGCCGAGTACGCGGCCGTCCTCTACCCGCCGGGCGACCGCTGGGCGGGCCGCGGCCTGCGCCCCTATCCCGCCGGCCGCTGGGCCCCCGGCAACGCCTACGGCGAGGCCGCCGAAGCCCTCGCCGCGGCCGGTCTGGAGGTGCACACCTGGGTCGTGCTCGCCCACAACTCCCGCCTCGGCGCCGAACACCCGGACACCTCGGTGGTCAACGCGTACGGCGACCGCTACCCGTGGGCCCCCTGCGTCGCCCAGCCCGCCACCCGCGCCTACCTGGTCGACCTGGCCGCCGAGGCCGCCGTACGCCCCGGCGCGCACGGCACCGAACTGGAGTCCCTCGGCTGGTACGGGCTCCAGCATCTGCACGCCCACGACAAGACCGCCGGCGTCGGCCTCGGGGACGCCGGGCAGTACCTGATGTCCCTGTGCTTCTGCCCGTCCTGCCGCACCGGCTACGGCGAGCGGGGACTGGACGCCGACGCGCTGGCCGGGTCCGTGCGCGAGGCGCTGGAGCCGCTGTGGCGGGGCACGGCGGACGACGAGGGCTGGCCGACGGTGGAGAAGCTGCTCGGCGGGGACACGGCCGCCGCCACGCGCGCCTGGCGGGACACCACCGCCCGCACCCTCCAGGAGGAGGCCGTCACCGCCGTACGCGCCGCCGCGCCGGACGGCTTCCAGGTCCTGCTGCACGCCGACCCGGTCCCGTACCACTGCGGAGCCAACGCGGGCGTCGACCCCGCCCACATCCTGTCCGTGGCCGACGGCGTGGTGGTGCCCTGCACCGGCGGTACGGCCCTGCTGGCGCCCTTCGCCGGGCAGGCGCAGAAGCTGCAGCGCGGGATCAATGACCCGCGGCTCGGCTCACACGTCACCATCACGGACACCCGGGTCACGGGTGACCTCCGGGAGGCGACCGT
>NZ_JBEXKG010000039.1:0-56010 GCF_040609555.1 Streptomyces sp. NPDC004658 | reverse complement strand
CGACGAACACGGCGATACGCCACTGGTTGCGGCTGGGCCGCCAGGCCCGCCCGCGCCTGCCCGCCGACTCACGCCTGCGCACGGCACACCTCCCGGCGATGCACGTGGTGCGCCATGCGGGGCGCACTCAGGCGGGCGCGAGTCCGGCTGAGCGCCGCGTGCAGCGCGTCCGCCGAAGTGGTCGAGATTCGGGCCGCATCCGGCCGGGTCACCCACAAGCCCAGGCAGCCGAGGTAGCCATCACTGACGCACCGCCAGGCCCTGGTGCCGGGTACGCAGTCGGAGTGCGCCGCCTGCCACCGGTGGGTGGTGCCGGGCTCGACCGGAACGAGGAGCTGGTGGTGGGCGAGGCAGTACCTCAGCGGGCCGACGGCCGTGCCGTCGGTCACCAAGGCGTCGATCGCGGGCAGTCCCAGTGCCAGGCCCACGCGCACCGTGTCGTGGGCGGACGCGGACGGGAGCGGCGACTGCTCGCCAATCGCAAGGTGCCAGGGGTGGTGACTTCGCAGGGTCATGGGGGTTGCTCTCCGAAAGGCAGTTCCGCCGTCGGCGGATCGTGTGAAAGGAGGGGTGTTCTGGTGCCGCGCCGTAGCGGGGCGGGCCGGCGCGGCACCAGAACCGGGGGACGGCGCCGCGACGGTCAGGTTGCGTGCGCGGCGCCGGCCTGGACGACGGCCCGGGGGATGGCCGGCCGTCCAGACGGTGGTTCGGATGAGGTCGGCCGGCGTCCCTGAGCCAGGCACCATCCGTCGTGTCCGGCAGGGGGCTGCATGGGTGCTGGATCTCTGGGCTGCTCCCGCAGGCCGTGGAAGCGGCGCCGGGCGTGTGGGCTGAGCCCCTGCGGTATGGGCTCGCCCCAGCTCACGAGCGGGCCGTTGGTGGTGAGCCCGTTGAAGCCCCAACGCCCGTTCAGGGCCTGCGCGGCCTGGTTGGCGTACTCCGGTGCGGCCATGTGGAGTTGGCCGCCGCGTCGGCTCGGTCCGGTGGGAACGGCGAGGAGAGGGATCCGGTACAGGACGAGGGCGACCGCGTCTCGCAACAGTTCCGAGCGGACGAGCCGCGCCCGGTAGTACTCGAAGTCGTATGCCTCTTCAGGAGGCATAACCCTGATGAACGGCGGCTGCCAGGCGGAAGTGGGAGTCGGGGCGGTCATGTCGTGACCGCCTTCGGGCTCTCGGCCGTCGGCAGAGGTCGGCGCGGCTGGACGACCCGGCCATCGGGCCGGAGACAGCCAGTGTCGTCGAAGAGCAGGATGCCGTTGCACAGCACGCTGTACCCGCCCTCGTCACACCGGAGGCGGACCTGCGCCGCCTGGCAGTCGGGTGCCTCAGCGGAGGGGCACTCGGGTCGGTGGGGGCACACCAGACCATCGGCGCCCATCGCCGTGAGCACCGCCTGGACGGACAGTGCGATCTTCCGCAGATGCACCCGGGCTGTCATGTACTGGCCCGGCATCTCGGCGTCTGCGAGTTCCCGCGCCGCCTCAAGCGCCGCAGCCGATTTCGATCCTGCCGTGCTGTCGGGTACGCAGGCGCCCAGCCGCATCAGATGGCCGCGTAACAGCAGGACCAGGTCGCTCACGTCCTTGTCGCTGTCGAGGACGGGGGTGTCCTCGTCGAGCACCACCGCAAGGGTTTCATGCACGGGAGCGACGAGTGAACGGGAGCTGCTGGAGGCAGGGACGGCGGGTCGTTGCCGTGCGGCGCGCTTCAGATGAGTGACGCTCACGACGCCGCCCCCCAGACGGCCACATCCACGTCCAGTTCCAGCCAGACGGTCTTTCCGGCGAGCGGGCCGGGGGCCACTCCCCAGCGGTCAGCCAGGTAATCGACCAGGTGCAGCCCACGGCCGCCCTCCTGGTCGTCGTCCGCAGGGCGAAGGCACGGCCGGTCGACCGACAGGCGGCGCCGCGCCCTGGCCACGGCCGCGGGATCCGCGAACAGGTCGGCCCACATCTCGACATCGCGCACACCACACACCGCTGATGCGCGGCCTGCCGGCGGATCGCCGATCAGGTCGCTCTGCGTCCCGCCGTCGTGCACCACCGTGGCGGTGCGCGCAGCACTTGGGGAGTACACCTTCATCGGTAGCCCTTCTCGGCCCCCGCAGGAGCCAATTCCGGTCACTGTCCAAGCTCGTGGGCGTGATGTGGTCGATTCCGTTACGTCGCCCGGGCGTTGGGGGACAGCAGGTGGGCCGGCTGCCGCTGGGCGGAGTGGATCCCCGCGTCCAGCGGCAGCCGGGAGACCGAGCGCGAGGCTGCGCTGCGTCTCGCTCGCGACTTCCGGGGATCGAGCGGCAGCGCGATCCCCAGGCGACAGAAGTCGGAGCCCAGGTCGGGCAACCCGAGCGGAACACGGGGGTTTACCGAAACGGGTGCCCAGGTCGATGAGCGCGGCGTCGACGGACGCGGCCGCCGCTCATGTACCCCTGCGACGGCTTAGGGAGCCCGCGAGCTGAGGAAGACGAGTGCCTTCTTATTCACGCCCACGAGCCCGATTGCAAGGCGGCCTTGCGACGGCACACCAGCCTGGTGATGCAGCACGGGAGCGCGCCGAGGACGCCGATCTGCGAGGGGTGAGTCGCCACGGTGATGGTTCCTTAGTCGAGATGCTTGAGGGGAAACCGAGCCCTGTGCACGAGGGCAGCAGGCGCCGGCTTCAGACGAGCCGAGGTCGTGCACCAAAGCCTTCCCGGTCGCCAGCGCCCTCGGTAGATGAATCCGCACCCCACTTCACCCCACTTGGGGCGAGCGATCAGAGTGTTTGACTTCTCGTGAATGCACTACGGGGGTGTGGACACTTAGGCCATATGAGGACAACCTGACGCGCATTCCCTGTTCGGATGGAGCACACGGCCAGCTGGTCAGTCCGACACCCCACTTCACCCCACTTCGCCGAAGTGGCTTGACAGCGTGGGTTGTTATGTGTAACAGGCCCCACTGGAGGTGGCCGGGTGGGTCCGGGATGCGGGGTGTACGCGTGGCGTTGTCGCTGGTCAGATCCCGCCCGAGGGGTCTGGCGCTGCGGCTAGGTGAACTCTGCGACCTTGCGGCGACGGGGGGAAGGAGGTTGACCTCTGGTCGTCGCGCAGCATGTACTCCGACTGCGAGAAAACCAGGCAATCGGGGTCATTCATCCGCCTCGCGGCCAGGAGGCGGCCCAGCGCACTCATCCAAGTGGGGTGAAGTGGGGTGCCTTTTCGTGTACCGCACCGATCGGCCATGAGCCAACGTGATCCAGAGGACTATCCCGGTCCACGCCCCCGGGCGTCTCAGAGCAACCAGGAGACGAGGGCATGCCCATCCCCGCTACAACCTCGGCGAGCGCTGCTGGCCTGCGTGGCGAGCCCCTCGCACACGCCGAGGCCGACCTCACTGGCCTATTGGCCCCCCAGGTAGTCGCCCGCCACCTCGTCCACGAGGTACTCGCCGACGAGAACGACTCGTGGACGGACGTCATCGTCCTGGTCGCCGACGAGCTGGTGGGAAATGCTCAACAGCACGTTGAGGCTGGCAAGCCGATATGGATGGCGGTGGACCTGTACGAATGGGGGGCAGTTGTCCAAGTTGAGGACAGTGGACGCGACATCACGGCCATTTCGTGTGAACCGAAGGCGCCGGCGCTCGAGGACGAGGGAGGGCGCGGCCTCTTCCTGATTAACGCTTTGGCGAGTTCGTGGGGCGTGCGGCCGACTGCCACGGGCAAGAGCGTCGTGGCCCTGTTTCTTCACCAGCCGGCCGGAGGGCGGCGATGAAGGGCTGCGACCTGCGCCCCAGAACCCTCACCCCCCGACTGAGTCTCGGCCCACTGGGCGTCAGTACAGGGACCACGCGCTGGGACTTCCCTGAGCAGATCGCCGATGACGGGCAGATCCTCAGAGGGCTACGCCGGGCGATTGAACTGGGAGCGTCGTTCGTGGACACCTCCGATGCTCACGGCGAAGGACATGCTGAACGGCTGGCCGGGAAGGTGCTTCGGGAGTACCGGCACTACGGGGTGCACGCCATCAGCAAGGTCGGGCGGCTCCGCGGTTCCGCCCCACACCCGTACGCTGGCCCGAGGATCCGCCACCAGCTGGAGCAGACGCTGGAGAATCTGTACCGAGACGATCTGGCCGTCTACGTGCTGGACTCGTACGACTTCGGCCCCGGAGATATGTACCTCGGCCCCGTGGTCGCCCAGATGCACGCCATGCGCGACCTTGAGCAGATCCGGGCCATCGGCCTCCGCGGGCCTACCAGCGCTGACAGCGCCCAGCAGATACGGCGCTTCCTCTGGCTGGTCGAGGAGATCCAGCCTGACGTCGTGTGGGCCCAGGCAAACGGCCTCCTGCCCGCAGCCGTCCTGGAGGAGGGCGAGAGCCTGAGCGAGTTCACCACGCGAAAGGGCCTGGGACTGGTCGTTGCCTCGCCGCTCGGGCACGGAATGCTTGTCGGCCAGCGCAACCGCAGGGTGCTGGAGGCACTTTGCGGGCAAGGCGTTTGCACCGAGGCGGCTGCCGCGGTTGTGGAGGGTGGCCTGCGGGAGCTAGCCGGGCGATTCGGATCCGGACACGGTAGTTTGGCCCCGCTCGTGCTGCAGTCAAGCCTTCAGCAGTGGCCCCATGCGCTCGTCGCCGTCGGTGTCGCGGAAGAACACCTGATTGAGCAGTGCTTCGATGCCTTGCCCGGCTCGCTCACTCAAGACGACGTCGATCAGATCGACGCGGTCTTTGCCCGCATGAGGCTCAGCCTGCAGATGCTAGCGGGACGTCCTGTCATGCACGAGCGAGTTGGAGGGCTCGGCTGAGCCGGACAAGGTTTTCGGCCGACAGTCGGCCTGAACGGGTGCGGTGTTCCTGTGAGACGCACACAGATCCGGTGGGGCCGGCCTCAACTGGCTTGGACGGCCGACCCCAAGGACACGTCGTAGGTCAGTCCAAGCCTGCGATCGGGTCGAACACGCCGTCCTTCACGCTCTGAATCCAGGCCCGAGCTCCGTTCAGGGGGTACAGCAGGGGCACGCGGTCGGGGCATTTGGTGTCGCTGACCAGGATCCAGTCGCCCATCCGGCCAACCCTCACGCAGTCCCCACCCCCGCCGCTGTAGGACGACACCGTCCCCTCGAGATTGGACAAATCGAGCTTGGAGAGGTCGGGCCTCTGCGACTGCACGGTCACTACAACTCCTTGATCATTTTCTTGAGGTGCACGCGGGTCTTGTCCGGCTCCAGTGCTTGGTCCCAGAGATCGGTGAACACCGCGGCGTAGCGGTCCGTGTACAGCTCCTCGTCGATATACCCCGAGCTGACCATGTTCTCGAGCCATACGACGGACCGCGCAGGCCCGGGGAAATCCATCAGTACGAATCCGCCCGCCACACCGGGGTGGACACCGAGGGTGTCCACCCCGGGCAGGACCCTGATCGTGCATCGGGGCTGCTCGGATTCGTCGACCAGCCGTTCCAGCTGCTCCTTCAGGACGGCCTTGTCCATGAGGGTGCGACGCAGACAGTCCTCGTCGATCAAGGCCTGGAAGTCGCTGAGTGCGCCGCCGGCGTTTCGCCGCTGGCGGTCCATGCGGATGTCGACGAGTGCCTTCACATCGGCCGGACGCAGATCGGGACGCATGCGCGCGATGACGTGAAGCGCGTATTGCCGGGTCTGAAGACGGCCGGGGACGATCCGCGGCTGGTACGTGCGAAACAGGGTCGCCTTCTGCTCCAGGGCGAGGAACCCCTCGAAGTTCATCGGCCCGAGGACTCCGGCATTGCGTCGCCAAAGAGCCGGCCGCGGACTCGTCGACGGCCTGTCGGAGCTCAGCAGCGCGAGGATCTCGTCCCGTTCGGCGGGCTCCGCTCCGATGCAACCCAGGATCGCCTGCGCCAGCGCCACCTCCTGGGCGAAGCGCTTGCGCTGGCCGTGCTCGATTCGGCTGAGCTGGCTGGGCCCCAGTCTGCGCGGCGGTTCCTGTTCCAGGAGCAGCGCGGAGACCTTGGCGAGCGTCAGGCCATGACGCTCGCGCAACTCCTCGATGCGCGCACCTACTTCACGGAGCGTCAGTGACGACGGTGCCTCGTTACCAGGCGACATGCCGGTTAGTGTGCCTTCTCGCCGGGCTCCCGACAACAAATCTCTTCAGCAATTTGCTCGCTCATGTTGCTAACCCCCGGTCGACAGGCGCATCCTAGCGAGGGTCACGATGCGTACGAGATCCGTCGCAGCTTGTGGCACGTGCCGCTGGTTGTGCCGGTCTCAGCTCGTCCCCCCGCTTTCGTCCGAGGAGGGCCGCACCATGGGCCGCCCCACGTTGTTCCACGTTGAGCTGAAGCGACGTGGCTGGGACAGCTGGGAAGAGTTCTGCATCCACTTCACGGCTGGCGGCCGGGCTTTGGCGGAGCTTACGGGCCAACGCCGCCTTGCCACCGCAAGCGTCGGACGCACCACGTTCGAACGCTGGGCGCAGCCAACCTGGTGTGGCCGGCCGCGGTCAGAAGCGGCTCAAATCCTGGAACACATCTTCGGCCACTCCACGGACGAACTGTTCAGCCCGGCCCGTACACCTGCCGAACTTCGCCAGGCGACCACCGAAGCGGCGGCGGTGATTGACGACCGCTGGCCCTCCACATCGCGCCTCATCGTGCCAGCTACCGGAGCCGCAGGAATGTGGGAGCTCACCGGCCGGGACTCCCTGTCCGGCACCGCCGCCGCTGTACAGGTCATGACCGCCGTCCACGAGGAGGACGGCGACGAGGTACGCGTCCTCGACTCCGACGAAGGCCTGAAACAGTTCTTACGGCCCGCCGCCCGCCGGGGCTTCCTCCTCGGCGTGGCAGAGCATGCCGAGAACTATGGGCTGTACGTACTTGACGCCGCATCGGCACGACGTACCCAGGCTGTCGCCGCAGCCCGCGGCAATCCCATTTCCATCCCCAAGGCCTACCTCCTAGACGACCTCACCTACGGAATTCTCTGGTCCCTCACACAACTGGACGACGGTCTGCTCGCCGACGACCAGGCCCTCGACGCCGAGAGCCACAACCTGGACACCTACCTCGCGCTCCCGCGCTCTGCCCCCAACCGCCAGCTGCTGGAACTGACCTCTGCGGGGTCCAGCTGGTGGGGGTCAGCATTCTGCGCCCACTACATCGAGCGGGAACTCCAAAGCGCCGGAGAGATTCCCGCATTTTGGACGCGCGAACAACGCGGAGCCGAGGCGGCACCGTGGGTGATCTTCTCCCACAAGATCGACTATCTGCGGCGCATGGGCCGCTTCGTCGACGGAGGCCAGACGACCTCCCGTGTCTTCTGCGTCCCTGAGACTGCCGTCGCCCGCACCGAGCGCTACGAACGCATCCTGCTGCTGCTCGCCATTGCCCTCATGGAACGCCACGGCATCCGCGTCCGCCTCGTAACAGACCCTGCGTACGCCGACATGGACGGTGTCGCATTCATCCCTGGCCAGAAGGCCGTCGTCGCCAACTGGGTCCGTACCGGAGAGGCGCTGTGGGCCGCCAGCACCACCAGCAGCCGCGGTGACCTCCGCTCGTATCGCACCGCCTTCGGCGATGCCGAGGAGATCAACATCCTCATCAGCCCCGACCCGAAGGGTCGCCTGGAAGAACTCGCACGCTACTTGGACATCGACTGGGGGTGGATCACCACACGATGCCGAGAAGTGGCCGAGCACGGTGTCGCCGGCCTCGTCCGGACGCGGAGCCGTCTGCTGACGAGTGACGGCCTCGACGATGCACTGTCCTTCCTCGGCACCTTCGCACCCAGAATCTGAAACGATCTACGCTCTCCCGCCCCCGCCGACCCTGAAAGGGCTCCTGTGCCAGTCTCCTCCAGCACGAACGACACCGTCGAAGTGATCACCCTCGGCGGGACCGTCGCCATGACACGCAGCTCCGAGGCGGGGGGCGCGACGCCGAGCCTTACCGGAGCCGACCTGGTCGACGCCGTTCCTGACCTGCGTCGCGCTGCGCAGATCACCGTCGAGGACTTCCGACAGCTCCCAGGCGCCTCACTGACTCCCGCAGACATCGTTGCCCTGATGGAGCACATCGCAAAGACCGAGGCAGAGGGTGTCCGAGGCGTCGTGGTAACACAGGGCACCGACACGATCGAGGAGAGTGCCTTCCTGGCAGACCTGTACTACCGGAAGGACATGGACATCCCCGTGGTCTTCACCGGAGCCATGCGTAACGCCAGCCTCCCTGGCGCCGACGGGCCAGCCAACATCCTCGCGGCAGTACAAACCGCCGCTTCGGCAGACGCACGCGGCCTCGGAGTCCTGGTCGTCTTCGGCGATGAGATCCACGCCGCCCGGCACGTGCGCAAGATGCACACGACCAGCATCACCGCCTTCGCGTCTCCGAACGTCGGACCCATCGGACACGTTGTGGAGGGCACCCCCCGCATCCACAACCGCGGACAGCGCACCCCGTCCGTTCCTTGGCCCAGCGGCCCGCAGCCCCGCGTCGAGGTGGTCACCGCCGCACTCGGAAGCGACGGCTTTCTCCTTGACACACTCAAGGACACAGTCCAAGGTCTCGTGATCGCCGCCTTCGGTGTAGGCCATGTTCCGGCCTCCTGGTGTGACAGGCTCGAAGCGCTCGCCGATACGATTCCGGTGGTCCTTGCGTCCCGGATCGGCACGGGTTCCGTGCTCACGAGCACCTACGGGTTTGCCGGATCGGAAAGCGACCTGATCGCCAGGGGACTGATCGGCGCCGGCACCCTCGATCCCTTCAAGGCCCGGCTACTGCTCAGCGCCCACCTCGCCGCCAATAGCCCCCGCGCAGAGATCGAAGCCGCCTTCGCCGCCCGCCGGTGACCTACGACCGCACCCTTCGGAGACTGCGTCATGCGCACCACTGAAATCACCGCACGCCGCCAGATCATGGTCGTCCTCGAGCACGGAGAGGACTTCTACACCGGCCTGGCCGAAGCCTGCGCCAAGCACGACATCCGGTCGGGCTACATCCCCTCCTTCGTCGGAGGCTTCCGAAGAGCGCGACTCGTCGGGGATTGCAAGCCCCTCAAGAACCCGGATGCTCCCCTGTGGGAAGAGGTCGAGGTAGAACATCTTGAGGCCCTCGGTGGTGGCACCCTCGCCTGGAACGCCGAAGAGAACCAGCTGGCACCACACATCCACGTAGCGGCCGGCATCAAGGATGCCTCCGCCGACGGGCGTGTCTCCCACCTTCTTGGCGCCACCGTCCAGTTCATCTGCGAGATCCCCGTGGTGGAAGTCATCGGAGCCACGGATGGGCCTGCACTGACCCGAAGCCGAGACCCCCACCTGTTCGGCGGGGAAGTACCCATCCTCGGCTTCGGCCCCCACAACTAACGGCGGCGACGGCCATGCGCAGAGCTACCCGATTTCGCCAGGTGGTCCACCAACGACGCCTGCACCTCTTCGAGTCGTTCTGCTCCCACTTCGTACGCGCCGCCCATGAAGTGGCCCAACTGGACGAGAACCCCCGTCTGGCGACGGCGATGGTCTCACGGAGCGCCTGGGACCGATGGATGGACGGAGACATCCAGGGCACTCCGCGGGCCGACACCTGCAGAGTCCTGGAGCACCTCCTGGGCGAACCCGCACAGGTCCTGTTCGGCCCGCCGCGCCCCGCTCCACCACGCGAGAAGCAGGAAAAGGCTCTGTCGCCTCACCTCGCTGCGATGGCGTCCTTCCGACTGGCCGACCGCCAACTCGGCGGCGGCCACGTCTACAGCTCCCTGCTGATCTACCTCCGCACCGAAGTCACCACCAGCATCATCGGTCTCGGCGCTGTCCAGGGCGCAGAGGCGTTCCGCGACGCGGCAGTGCTGACGGAGATGGCCGGCTGGATGGCTCACGACTCGGGACGCGACAACGATGCCCAGGGACACTTCCTCAGTGCCCTATGCTTCGGCCAAGCAGCCGGCGACCCGTCTGTCGCCGCCAACGTGGAAGCCGGCATGAGCCACCTGGCCCTCCAAGAAGGCCGCGCCAACCAAGCGGTCGAACTTGCACGCAGCGGGCTGGACCGGCTCCGCGCCGCCGAGCCTGTGCCGGTGCTTGCAGCCCGACTCCACGCCATGAAGGCCCGGGCCCTCGCGCGCGGCGGCTACGCCAAGCAGGCACAGCACTGCTTGGACTCGGCCCGCGAGGAACTTGCGGCCGCCGACACGGCGTTCGTCCCGGACTGGGTGGCCCCCTTCGACGCCGCGGCACTGGCGAGCGAAGCCGCATCCATCCTGCTCGACCTACGAATCCTTCCGGCGGCCACCGACGAGGCGAACCGCTCCCTCAAGCTCCGCGACGCGAGCCGGGCCCGTAGCCGTAGCCTCGCGCAAATCACGCTCGCCCAGTCACTGATCGCGCAAGACCAGGTGGAGGCGGCCTGTGCCGTAACCCACGACCTACTGGAAACCTGCCAATCGCTGGGGTCCATCCGCCTCAGCCGGGACCTCGCTGATCTGCGGACCGCACTTGAGCCATACGCCAGCTCCAGACAGGTCAAAGAAGTCCTCGACCATATGACTGTCGTGGCCCGGCACCGTAGATTGCTCCTTGCCAGCATCACCGTCACGGAAGGGTCCCAGGTGTGAGTAACGCACCTCAACCGGGAGATCCCGATCGTGACGTGTACCTCGCTGAGGGCAACGCCAAGCAGGCCCGGAAACGCGTGGTCGCGGACGCGCTGATCCGAAACGACCAAGGACACGTGCTCCTGGTTGACCCGGCCTACAAGGAAGGGTGGGATCTGCCCGGCGGCATGGCTGAGGCCAACGAGGAACCCCTCGACACTGTCGCGAGGGAGCTCCGCGAGGAACTCGGTCTCGATGCCGACTGCGTCCAGATGCGCGGCCTGCTCTGCATGGACTGGGTGGGTCCCCACGGCCCGTGGGACGACCTCCTCGCCTTCGTCTTCGACGGCGGCGTCCTACCGAACGACCGAATCGAGACGCTGTCCATCAAGGACGACGAGCTCAATGGCTTCCGATTCTTTCCGCCCGACGAAGCGCTCCGCCTCCTCCCCAAACGGCAGCGCACACGAGCGGCCCAAGCACTCATTGCCCTCGCTGACGGTATTCCCCGATACCTGCGAGACGGCGTACCCGCTTGGAGATCCTGAGCCGCGCCGGCTGGTTGACCACGCACTTGAGCCGGACGAACAGACGAGTTGAGCATGGCCCTCTCAGCACCGCACCCTGATGCGTTCCCAAGCGTCCCACCCATCGATATCGACAATCCTGCGACGGTCGCCGCACACGACTGGGCCGCCTTCAACGCTGTCTCTGCAATGAAAAATCACTGGCACAGACCCGGCTGGTCTGAGACGACGAGGGCTGTCTACTGGCTGCTGACAATCTCCGATTCGGCGTTCATTGCCCACGCCCGCCGCTGTCAGAGCTTCGTTCGGCACCTTCAATTCGACGAGATAGCCCCTGACGGCTTTCACCTCACCCTGGGGCGCGTCGGGGTCGTCGACATGTTGAACGACGAAGGACAGATGGAGGGACTCGTGGCGACGGTCCAGGCAAAGGCACCGCCGGCCTTTGTCCTAACGGCCGTGCCGCTGACGGGATCTCGGGGTGCCCTTCGCTACAGCGTGGCTCCATGGACCCCGATCCTTGAACTCCATCAGGTCCTGGTCACAGCGTCCGAGGCATGCGGCCTTCCGTCAATGGCTCCCACGGCGCGGTTGCGGCCTCACATAGGGATCGGGTATGCGAACCGGCCCCTGCCAGCAGCCGTCGCCCGTAACGCCGTCCTACCGCTCAGGTCCCTGCCGCCAGCCACTCTGACCATTGACCGGGCCGACTTGGTCGAGATGTGGCGAGAGCCTGGGGCGTACAAATGGCGGATAATTCACAGCGTTCAACTACAGACCATCGTTGCTGGCATATAGCCTTTCCGCCACACGAACTGGTACCAAGACGCCGACTCGCTAGACCTGGACAGAACCTTGACTCGGCGAATCTGCCACTCTGGCAGCCGTGGGGAGCGCCCTCTCGTAGTACGGTGTGAGAGCGCAGCGTTGTCCGTCTCCCATGGCGATGGCGATCCGCTGCATTCTGGAACCCTTCAAGTCTCCGGCGATCAAGATTCGCCGATGTTGGGCGTCCGCAGGGCAATAGCCATCGGTGCCGGTTGTAAGGCCTGGAAGGGCCGAAGGCCTTGAACCGGCATTCATCAACACGACGTCGGCGGCGAAGGTGTGGAATCCTCCTTCGGCTCGTTCAGATGTGACCCGGATGCCTCCTGGGATCGGAACGAGTCTTGCGTGTTTCGTCTCCTCGAGATATACACGCGGATCCCGGGCCACCTCTTCCGTCTTGTACCGATCACTTTCGGGATGGAGGACATGGAGCGACACGTCTGCATCCGGGTGAGCGCGTAGCCAGGTGCCGAGCGGCCGATCTGCACCCAGCACGACGATCTTTCCGTGTCCGTCCAGGGCCGCCGGCTTCGTGCGCCACAGCTGCTCCGGTGTAGCGAGATCTGGCGCCACGAGCCACTCGACGTCGCCAGGGCCGAGAGAGGCTACGCCTGTAGCGACGACCACGGCACTGGCGCGGAGAAGACGTTCGTCATCCAGGGATACCTGGGCCTCGTGCTCCTGAATTCCGACTGAGACTGCCCGGCCGTGGACGACCTCGCATGCGCCGGTTGCTTCAAGCCGCTCTACATCTGCGGTGAGGGCCTTGGCCAACTGCGGGCCGTTCGTCCAGCCGCCGGCCAAGTTCTCCAGGGAGCCGATCGCGTAGAGCTTGGACCCGATCCGCTCCGCTTCGACGAGGATGGTGCGCATGCCGAGGCTGGCGGCGGTCAGAGCTGCCGAGACGCCCGCGGGCCCTCCACCGATTACAACCAGGTCGGTGTTGTTGGGAGTGCTCACGCGCTTTCTCCCTTCAGAGGACCGCGTTCACCCGAGAACAGCGACTCGGTCGTCAGCAGGTGCTGTCGGTGAATATTCCGGCCTGCCAGTAGCAAGGCGGCGTCGTGATATTCAGGCCCACCGCTCGAAGCACACGCATCGGTGATGACCCAGGGACGGATGCCGGAGTGGTACGCGGCCAGCGCGGTGTCATAGACGCAGGCGTCCGTGTCGATTCCGGCCAGGACGATATCCGTCCAGCCCGACTCCTCGACCAAGGCCGAGAACTCGTCGGTGAAGGCGCTGGAGCCGGGCTTGTCGATGATGGCGGCCGCGGCTTCCGTAAACGGGCTGAGCTCGTCGACGATGCGCTGGTCCTCCTCGGTCCGCAGGCCGGTCCAGCCCGTGATGCGTTCGTACGGGGAACCTGGCGGGTTGAAGAACCGGGTGAAGACGACCGGTTGATCAAGGGAGACCCATGTCTTCACCAGGCGCACGACGGAGGGGACGACTCCTTGGCTGTGCTCGTTGATGAAGCCGGCCTGCATGTCGACAACCACGAGCACGGGCCTACGGGAGCTCACTGCGCCTCCTGGGTTCGAGAGTTACATGTCGGCGTCACGGAGGACTTCTTGTGCGGTGCGAAGCCGGTCCGGCAGCCGGCTGGTGGTGAGAACGGCCTCACGCATGAGCTGGTGCTGCGCAGTCTCCTGGGGACGGGCAGCGGTCAGCCGTGTCAGTGCGCCTCGCAGGAACCGCCACCCGAACTCTTTGGGCATGACCGGGTCTCGTCCCTCCTCGATTTCGTCGAGAACATACGAGCTCAGGCACCACAGGGCCTGGACGTCCAGCTCCAGCGCGACGATGTTCTCCATGGGCAAGGCCCGCTCCGGCGAGAGCGGATGGTAGGCGACGCCCGACCATCCGGCGAGACCGAGGGCGATGGCCTGGCTACTGAAGTCGACGACGTCAGAGTGTTCGAACCCGTCGGAGAACAGGGCCCGCTCCACATCGTCGCCCAGGCGCACCGTTTCCTCGGGACGTTGGCGGTCGACCAGGACGGACGGCGTGGTCAGCAACTGCATCGCCGTGTCGAGATTCGTCCCTTGCCACGGCGAATCCTCCAGCAGGTAGGCCGAAAGGACATAGGTCGGCGGCTTCAACTCCCCGCGCTGGCCGGCCACCGCAGCCAGTAGCTCGCGGATCCGTCCGTCGGCCCACCCCAGGTCTGTGAGGTAGGAGCGGTACCGCCAGACCGCCAAGTCGCCCAGGGTCTCCACCTTCCGGCGCTGTACGAGGTGGAAGATCGCGACGCCGCAGTCGTAGAGGTGGAGCTGGGACGTGGACTCGGAGTCAGGATGGAGCGCCGAAGCTGCACGGTGGCCGAGCTTGGCGGGACCGTCCTGGCACGGGTCACCACTTATCAGGGAGACAGCGTCTCCGATGTACACAGGAATGAACTTGTGGCTGACGACGCTGGCTGGCCCAAGTGCCGGTGAGGAGCCAACTTCCCCTTCCACGACCGCGCTGTTGCCCAGAGAGGCGTAGAAGACCTCCAGCACCTCCGGGTCACACGTCGCCTTGAACCGATCCAAGATCTCGGCGGTTTCCGGCTGGACTTTGAGGGTGCTCCCCTGCTTGCGCCACCTCGTGACCGTCTTCGGATCCACGCCGAGCTTCTCCGCATAGACGCGGATCGGCAACCGAGTGGCCTTCCCCAACAGAGCCGCTTCTCGGCCCGTCCACTGCACCACGGCTGCCATTTGACACTCCCTCCGCCAGCGCAGATTGCAGATTACGGCCTCACGCCCACACCACGCCCACATCGAGCCCACAACGCGACCTCTCGCGCAATGGCCCTGGTCTAGATGCTGATTGAGACATTCCGCATCAGCTAGATCACCGCGACAGGAGAGGTGACGTGACGCCCTGCCATCTGCCTCAGCACCTGGCGCGCGATCCCCAGGGAAGCACCTCCTCTTGGGCGGGCGGCGCTGGGGATCCTGCACGACGTCAGCCTCACCCTGAGTCGGCGTGCGTGGCTGAAGCCGCAGCTCGGGGGTCGCACGCCATGCGAAGCTCACAACGTGATGGCGTAATCCAGTACGTACGACGCGGAGTCCATGACCGTCTCCTCGACTTCGACCGGGCGGTCCTCGGCGTCGTACAGGGTGCGGTAGACCGTGATCACCAACCGCGTCGGCAAGATGACCAGCTGCGCGGCCTCGTCGCTCGTCGGCATCTGGCACCGGATCTCGTCATGCCCTTCCACGGGTGCATGCCCTGCAGCGGACAGCGCGGCGCGCAGGTCCTCGTGCGCGATCTCGCCGTGTGCGAGCGACGACTTCGCGACCAGTTTGTGCGGGACGTAGGAGCGTACGAGTTTCACCGGGCGGCCGGCCAACAGGTAGCGCCCGCTGAGCAGGAACGCTCCCTCACCTTCGCCCAGTTCCAGCACGCGGGCGATGCGAGGCGGCACGGGGGCGTCGGGCACGAAGGCGACGGAGTCTGTGTTCAGGGTTTGCGTGTCGTTGGACTCAAGGACGTTCGGGCGGCCCAGCCGCTGCTCTCTGGATCGCTGTTCGGATGCGATGCGCCTGAGCTGTCCCTGCTCGCGCACGTAGTTCCCCGAGCCTTTCCGGCTGTCGAGCATTCCGTTCGCTTTCAGAACGTCGAGGCCCTTGCGGAGCGTCACGATCGAGACGTCGAGCTCTTCGGCCAGGACCGGTTCGGCCGGGAGCCGTTTGCCGGGGGGGTAGTGCTCTTCCTCGATCAGCCGAGCGAGCTTGCTCGCCACAGTCAGGTACTTGGGCAGGCCGCCCGGCGCCTCTGTCATGTGTCTCCCCTGGCTTCTCCTTGGCGACCTGATCGTACGGGGGCCACGGCCCGTGGCTCGTGCGCACTCCTCCAGTGGCGCAGTCTAGCTAGCTAGACAACGAAGCAAACTAGTGTGCCTCTTGATCTGTATAGCTTGATTTGCTTCACTGGTGCGTGCCGACGGCGGGCTGCCCCGCTGACGACGAGCTGGCTCTCCCTAGTCCTCACGTCCAAGCAGGACATTCCAGTGCAGACGTGACGGCCAGGGACCGGCCAGACACCGGATCGCCTCTTGGGCCACATGCATGACCGGGCATCGCGCCCAGGCCCACCAGGCGCAGGTCCCGGCACTGCCTCGAAGTGAGACAGCACCGGAACCGGCCGGACCCGCACAACAACTCCAGAGCGTGATCCACCGCGGAACGACGGCAGGAACTTTGGCCGAGGCGAGTGGAGACCAGCCGGCCGAGAAAGGGCTGCCGCCCACGACGTATCGCGCAACCGGCTCTAAGAACGACGCGGCCTACACCTTCAGCTCGCGATGACGCCCCGGGACAGATCTCCCCGGGGTGGTCCGGAAGGAACAGCCCGACCGGACGCTAAGCGGCCCGCGTCTAGATGAGATTCCAGCGCGGTGGCGCCGCGCACGCACCAGTAACCGCAGTCGCCGGCGCTCGCTCAACGCGGCGAGCGCCGACGGCCTCGGCCACTGGTGGCAACCGCCGCCAAGCCGGCCCCGGCACACCGGGTGCCTCAACCCATCACACAGGAACGTTCAACCGCTCCCTGTCGCCCGACAGGGGATTTCTCAGGATGAATTGGGAGAAACCATGAAGTGCTCCGCTGGTATGGCCGCTGCCGCCGCGACCGTCGGCGCGATTGGGATGCTGGCTTCCACCGCCGTCCCGGCGCAAGCGTCCTCGACGGACCCGCAGCCGACCCGCTCGTACACCGAGCAGCGCCGCGACCCGGTCACCGGCAAGCTGGAGACGGCCAAGGTGACCGAGTACGAGGACGTCGCCGTCACCCCGGCGGCGTCGGTCACCGTCGCGCCGGCGCCCGGCACCGGCGGTCTGTACCTGCGCAACGCCGACGGCTCGATCAAGGGGCTGATGGGCGAGGGTGACCAGGCGCAGTTCCTCGACTGCCACCCCAGCAACAACCGCTACGTCCTGGTCCGCCAGATCACCCACGGCCACGGCGGCTGGGGCGCGTACGAGGGCTACGTCACCGCCGCGGCGACCATGGCGCCCAGCCAGCTCCCCTGCCGCTGACGATCACGACCCTTGCCAGGGCGGCACGGAAAACCTTGCCGGTCTCACCGGCAGGCGAGCAGTCGCCACGGTTTCCGGCCGGGCCCTCAGGGCCCGGCCGGCCCTGCATCCCCCAGGCGGAGCGCCACCGCGTCGCTCGGCCCCCCGGAGAGCCTGATCACGGCTCGCCGTCACCATCACCAAGTTGTGGAGAAATACCATGGATTGGCGCCATAGCGCGGTTTGCCGGGAGGAAGACCCCGAGCTGTTCTTCCCCATCGGCAATACCGGCCCCTACTTGATCCAGGCGGAGGAGGCCAAGGCCGTCTGCCGCAGGTGCCCCGTCATCGAGATCTGTCTCCAGTGGGCGCTTGAGTCCGGTCAGGACTCCGGCGTCTGGGGCGGACTCACCGAGGACGAGCGCCGCGCCATGAAGCGCCGTGCCGCCCGCAACCGGGCCCGCGTCGCCTCCTGCTGAACGATTCCCCTGCCCGCCGCAGGCTCAGGCGCCCCCAGTGCGCCGCCGTACACGCGGCTTCCTTCCCGCCCTCCACGGGGGCGGCCAACAGCACATCGCCTGCGCCCAGTTCATGGGCGCGGCCCCGTGGCGCGGTCCAGGCGCCGACGGGGCCACTGGCCAACCAACTCACCGATCTCGACACAGATCTCGCAACGGAGTTGATCGCGTGCGCACCACCTTGCCCCATGTCCGCCCGCAGCCGCACACCGACCCCTCTCACACCACCCCCTCGCAGACCCTTCTTCGCACCACCGGCCCCAGCGGTTTCCACAGCATCGCCGCGCCGGCGCACGGCTCCGCCATCGACGACATCGCCGCGGAGGACGACGAGGTCGGCTACGAGGAGGAGCCCGAGGCCCTGGCGGGCTGCCGGCGCACGCACGCCTTCACCAGGGAGGTGGCCTGATGACGCGCCGGCCCGCGTGGAGGTACCACGCCACTGAGGCCCTCAAGGCCGGAGCCGCCGCCGACCAGGCCCGCGCCAAGGCCGATCACCTGAACACTGCGCGCAGCAGCAGGGACGCCGAGCGGACTCCCGCCAAGGGAGGCACGGCATGAAGAACCCTCTGGCGTTCATGTTCGCCGACCCCTCCCGCCACGGCAGCGGCCCCTACAAGATGGGCAAGCCCCACAAGAGCGCGGCCGACGCGGACCGCGCGGGCTGGGAGAAGACGGACGAGACCGGCGGCTTCTACTACCCGGCCCCCCGGCGCGGCATCCTGCGCGGCCGGAGGCGGACGTGACCGGATCTCCGCTGCCCCGCCATGTGGCGGCCGGGAGGATCTCCGGCGGCCGGCTGACCCTCTACCGCACGTGTGAGGACGGCTCGACCGTTCCGCTGACACCGGAGGAGATCGAGGCACTGGTCGAGCTGTCCCGCGCGCGCCGCCGGCGCCCGTTCAGCACGCCACCGGACCCGACCCGGCTCGCCCTGCTCCTGGGCCACGGCGACCCGGCGCATGAGGGAACTCGCACGGTGGCCGCCGGGCCGCGCACCAGGACCTGATCGAAAGGCCGCCGAGCCAGGCCGGCAACGGGCCGGGCCCCCTCACCGGGGCCCGGCCCGCCTTTGCATGTAGGAAGGAGTCGCGGCGTGACAAGCCGCAAGAACACCAAGAAGCGGCAGCCCCGCCGATCCCGGGTGACGGCCACCGCGGCGGCTCGGCCGGCGGGGAATGAGCAGGCCGGCCACATTCCGTCGGATGAGCAGCCCGGCCAGTCGAAGGCCCTGGCCGACGAACGGGTCGCGGAAGCCGAGCGGCAGGCCGCCGAGCTCCTCCGCACGGCGGAGACCTCGGCCCGGGATCTGTTGGCGCGGGCGACCGCTGAGGCGCAGGAGAAGACCGCAGCCCTCCTGGCCGCCGCGGAGCGGGACGCCGACCGCATCCTCGAGCTGGCCCGCGCGCACGCCGAGGAACTGCGCGCCCAGGCCGAAGGCCAGGCAGACGATGTGTGCCAGGAGGCCCAGGCCCGCGCCGATCGGGTGCTCGTCGACGCCGACAAGCGTGCGCAGTCCCTCCTCGCGAACGCCAAGAACCGGGCCGAGGAACTTCGGGCCGAGGCCGAGCGGGTGAAGAACGACGCGGTCGCTGCGGGCGATCGTCTGCGCCGTGACGCCGAGGCCGAGGCCACCCGGATCACTGAGCGGGCCAAGGAACTGCGCGACACGGCCGAGCGTGATGCCCGGAGCAAGCGCGATGCCGCCGAGCGGCTGCTGCAGCAGGCCCAGGACGACGCCGACCAGGTGCGCCGCCAGGCCGACGAGGACAGCACCCGCACGGCAACCCGCGCACGGGAAGAAGCCGACCGCATCACCGCCAAGGCCCAGCACGACGCTCAAGAGAGCCAAGAGCGGCTGGCCGAGGCGCTGGTCCGCGCCGAGGCCCGCGAGAAGGCCGCGGAGGAGAAGCTGCTCGAGGCCGAGGTCGCCCTCAAGGAGGCCACCGGCCAGGCCGAGACCATGCTCAAGGATGCGGCCACCCAGGCCGAGGCGACCCTCAAGGAAGCCAACGAGGCATGGAACAAGGCGATGTCCCGCTTCGAGCGCCGCCAGGAACGGCGCCGCCGGCGCCGCGAACTCCGCGCTGACCGTGTCACCTTGGGCTCCCGGATGGCCAAGCTCGGCGAGTGGAGCAGGACTCTGATCCGTAACCAGGCCCGACGGGTCCTGGTCGGCGGCCCGATCCTGGCCCCGATGGCCGTCGCCTGGTGGTCACAGACGGACTACGCCCGAACCGCGTTCGGCTGGTGGACCATCTTCGCCCTCGGGTTCGCCGCGGCCTGGGAGCTGACCACGGCCTTCGTCGGCTGGATGTACCACCAGGCCCGCCGCATGGGCGACTCGGGCCTGCTGTACCGGGTCATGACCTGGGTGTTCGCCGCCGGTGCTGCCGCCATGAACTACGCCCACCACTGCGGCCCGGCCGGCCAGCCCACCCAGCCGGCCGTCGCCTTCGCCACGATGAGTCTCGTCGGCATGGTCCTGTGGGAGCTGTATGCGCTGCTCATGCACCGTCAGTACCTGCGCGAGCAGGGCAAGCTGGCGCTGGCGCGGCCGCGGGTCGGACTTATCCGCTGGGCCCGCTACCCGGTCCAGTCCTGGACAGCGTGGTCGCTGATGATCACCAACAGCGAGCTCACCACGCTGGACAAGGCCTGGGCCGCCGCGGCCAAGGAGATGAAGGCGCGGGCTGCGGCCCAGGCCGTCCGCAAGGCGGCCCGGGCCACCGAGCGGACCGCGCGGGCCGCGGACCGGGCCGATCGCCGGGCCGGTCTGCTCCGCCACCGCATCGTTGTGCCCCGGGTCGGCGCCAGCGATCTCGGCCCGGCCGCGATTCCTACCCTTCGGCCCATCACCCTGACGGCCCGGACCGTAGAGTGGTCCGCTCACGCCGCCTCGCTCGCGGCCCAAGCTGAGACCACCGGCCTGGGCCGGGCCGCAGCAGGTTGGGTGCCGGTGCAGGTCGGCCCGGACGTGCCTTCCCTCGGCCCGGCCCAGGCCGAGGACGGAGCGCGGCCCGGGCCGGAGGATGATCTGGCCCGCGGGCCGTTGGGCCGCAAGGCCATGGACACCGATGAACCGCAGGTGGGCCGGGCCGAGGAGGTGGGCCGGGCCGAGGAGGTGGGCCGGGCCGAGGAGGTGGGCCGGGCCGAGGAGGTGGGCCGGGCCGAGGAGGTGGGCCGGGCCGAGCAGGTGGGCCGGGCCGAGCAGGTGGGCCGGGCCGAGGAGCCGGTCGAGCTGGAGCTCAGGGACTTCGAGTACCAGGCCCTCGAACTGCTCCGCGAGCGCAACGAGACGCCGAGCAAGGCTTCGATCGGCAGGGTCGTCCGGCACGAGCTCAAGGGCACGATCGCGAACGACCGAGCTGCCTTCATCGCCGTCCAGCTCGCGGCCGGAGCCAAGCCCAAGGTCCGGGCTTCCGAGGACCGCGTACCCGCCGGGGTCTGAACGCCTGTCCGCAGGCGGTGGTGGGCCGCTTCGACAGCGGCCCACCACGCACACCACCGGAGCCTCCCACTGGTAAAACCGCAGGTAGATCGCCTGGTAGGCGGTAGGTAGGCGCGGTAGACGGCCCGATTGGCCTGGCTCTGCCCATTGGGGGAGCGCGGCCCGCTCGCCTGTGCTGATGGCCCAGATGACCCGCCCTCCAGCGCGCCCTCAACCCAACTTCCTTGCCGACATCAACGTTGGAGTACCCCCATGTTCTGGACCCTCAGGTCCCGACTCGCCGACCTGATCCGTCGGCGACAGTCCGACGAGCAACCCGACAACGTGCGCGTACGGCTCCCGCCGTCGCGCCCGAAGCAGGGCGCTGCGCAGGCCCTGGAGCAGGACGCACAAACGGCTCCGACCGCGACTTCCGACCGGGCCGACGGCCCGGTCCGGACCGGGCCGGAGCGTGTGGACCTGTCGCAGCTCGGACCGGACGAGCGACAGGTACGCCGGCACATGGTCGACGCGATCGCCCGCTACGGGTGGGAGAAGGACCGCACAGCATGACCACCGACCAGGCAGAGGCGTCCAAGACGGTCGTCGATGTTCGCGCCAACATCGACAAGGCGCTCGAGGAAGCCGACCACCCGGCTGCCAAGGAGAAGCAGCCATCTAAAGCCGTGCCTCAGGAGCCCGAAACGGTCCCTGAGAGCCCTGTAGCGCCCGATGAACCGCCCGTGGCCGCAGCGGCCGCTCCGCAGGCCCCAGCGGGCCCGCAGACGGCCTCAACGCCCGCTCCAAGCAGCTCCCGTCCGGACGCATGGTGGGACCGCGTCTACTACGACGACGAAGCCCACTGGGACACCAACACCGGCAACATCAGCGACGATGTCCCGCCCGCCGAGTCCACCGTCCCGAAGCCGCAACACGCCCCAACTGCCCCCGCGCACAGCGACGTCGATAAGACCGACGAGTACGTCGACAACCAGGACGTGGAGGCAAGGGATGAGCCCGCCGCCCCGGTTGAGAAGGGCGATGACGACCAGGCAGCAGATGAGGAAGGTGCGGTAGCCCGTGCGTGGCGCCAGGCCAAGGCCCTCCAATCCCTCGCCCGGGTGGAAGGGCGCCGGCGCGCAGCTCTCCTGTACCTGCCCGGCACTGCCCTCGCATGGGGACTCGGCTGGCACCGGCGCGTCATCGCGTACATGGAGGCCGGCTACGTCGCCCCCGGTCAGCTCATCGGCTCCCTGATCGGCCTGACCGCGCTCGGCGGCGGCCTCTGGCTCGCCGTCAAGAAGAAGAGCCCGCTCCTGGCCGCCGCGGCCCTCGTCGCCGCCGGGACCGGCTACGCCGAGGGCGGCATACGCGCCGCCGACTACATGACCGCCCACGGATGGGACCCGGCCATCGCCACCCCGATGGGGTCGGCACTCCTCGCCGGCGGACTGACCTGGTGGTTCATCGACCGGCGCACGGCTCACTGGTTCCCGCCGCTCGCGTGCCTGATGCGCACCCCGACCGCGGCCATCGGCCTTGCCCTGATCTTCTACACCGCCCCCATCGCTTAAGGACGCCCACATTGATCAGCAACACCAGCACGCTCGCCGCCGAATCGTCCGCCATCACAGACGTTGTCGGCCGCATCGGCGCCGGCGGCGTCGCCTTCCTCCTCGGCGCCATCCTCTACCTGGGTCTCAGCGAGAAGGGGAAGACCAAGCTCGCGGGCAAGCTGAAGAAGAAGCCCGGTGCCGTGATCATCATCGGCATCCTGTTCGCTGCCGCGTGCGCCAAGGCCGGCGGATTCTGGGACCTGTTCACGAGCCTGGCCAACATCCCGGCCGACATCATGCGCGAGGACCTGGGCATGGGCGACATGGGGCCCGCAGTCCCGCCCCTCCTCGCGATCATCGTCCTCGCCCTGACCCGCCCCAAGCCCGGCGCCATCGCCTTCTGGGCGTTCTTCCTCTACATCACCTGCGCCGGAGCGGGCCGCGGTTCCCTCTGGGACATCATCGGCATGGTCACCGACAAGGTCCTCGCGAAGGCGGGCTGAGGTGACACCGGTGACCACACAGCCCGAACCCATCCCCGAGACACCCAGCCACGTGCCGACTGCGGCGCCCGCGCTCGCCCTGGTGAAGGAGACCGTTGCGCCGACGGACGGCGACGCAGCGGTCGAGTACAACGCCGAGGACCAGGAGCACGACGGTGTCCTCAACGGTGAGGACCCTGTTCTTGGCGGGGGAATCCTCGCCGAGATCACCGCCCTCGTCGGCCGCGATGCCTGGATCGCGTTCGCCCACGAGACCGGCGCCCTGATTCGCGGCATTGCTGTCCGCTTCGCAGGACTCCCCAGCCGGATCGTCCGCGCCACGTGGCGGGCCACCGTCACGGTCGTCGTCCGTATCAAGGACGGCTCCGTGATTCTCGGTGCATCCATCGCGGAGTGGGTCACCGCCGAGGAGATGAAGGCGGAGCCCGCGAAGGCCGACAAGAAGGGAGAGCCGCGAGACGAGGCCCAGTCCAGTACGGACGACAGCAGCGACTGGCCCAGGCCGGTGAGGCGAGGTGGCCTCCTCCTGCTGATCGCTGCTGGCCTCGCCCATCAGGGCAGGGAGGACCCGGTGGCCGTCGCGCTGGTAGCGGCCGCCGTGTGGTCCGCGGCGGCCATTGTCGCCTCGCGCTCGGGCCGGACCGCGTCTTCCCGACCGGCAGGAGAGCCCTCCGAGAAGACGGCGGATCCGCAGACCGCCCTCAAAAATGATCATGAAAATTCGGGGGAGACGAGGGAGTCGGAGGAAGCACCGACCCGGGCACAGGCCGAAACCGGACTGGTCCGATATGTCGAGCATGCTGTAGCGGCTGCCATGCACTTGCATAAGCACAAGGGAGTGCACACAGAAACACTTCTCGACGGACTCCAGCGAACCGAAGGGCTGCGTGAAGCGATCCTCAACCCCCTAGCCCCGCACGGTGAAGAGTGGGACGTTCCAACTCTTAACGCGACCCTCAGCTCCCTTGGAATTCCCATTCACAGCAAGGGGTTCAAGCTCATGATCGACGGAAAGCAGCGCGTACGTGCCGGCGTCCGCTATGACGAGCTCGCCCAGCGCCTTGGTCGGCGCCCCGTCCTCCCCCCATCCCTGGTGGAGGACCGTACGCGTGTCTACCCCACTGAGTGAGGCATCCTGCCCGCGCGCAACCCGCCCCGGCCCGGGCCCGCGCGCGGGCCCCTCCAGCCCTGGGTGAAGGTGCCGCCGCGGCACCGCTCCCCGCCTCTGCCAGGCCTCTACCGAATGCCCTACCTACACGCCCTACCCGCGTCCTGACCTGCGGGTTCTACTTCAGCTCTACCGCCCCTACCGGGGGTTCTACCCCGCCCTACCGACCCGCGCGGGCCCTTCTGAGGCACTATGGTTCGCCAACAGCCATGCGGCGGAGGAGAGTTCGCGTGTTCCCTGGGCCCTACACCTACCGGTGCCCTGTCTGCCGGATCACCGTTCCGGGTCTCACCCGGAACGAGGCCCGCCGAACCCGTGACGGTCACCGCGAGCAGATCCACGGCAGCCCGCTCGCGAAACCCGACGGCGAACGCATCACCCGCGCGGCAGGATTCGATCAGTGGCGTGTGCCGGTAATCGCTCTCTGCGTCTTCTTCGCCCTCATGGTTCTCTCGCAATTCCTCTAATCCGGCTCCGAAGAATGCCTGCAATCACGGCTTGCCCGTGGGGGAGGGGCGCGGGGCGCCGCCGACGTCTCCTCCTGCTTTTGGCGACGCCTTCTTCCCGCCCGAAGTGACCCCGGCAGGCCTCGGCCGCAGACCGTGATCCGCCGTTTCACCGGTCAGTGAACGCAGCCCGTTCCGTGCCCCAGGCGGCACCCTCTGCCGGAGCTGACTCCCGCCCGTGTGTAGCCGACCGCCGCTCGGCAGCGGCCTGCCCCATCGTCGGCCCTCGCGTACAGCTGGGCCGAACCTTCGTCATCCTTTCCTGCTCACAACTCGCCTGGACGCCGCGGCTCATCAGGCACTTGGAACCGTCATGTGTTGCTGCTTCTTCTGCCGCATCGCGGCCTGCTTCGTCATATTCAGGATCGCGCTCGGCGCGGTCCGCCTGTTCTCCTTCCTCGTCCTGGTGACCGTCGCCGCGGCGCCGCTGGTGGCGGCGGCCCGCCTGATCCGCGACGTGTTCGATGCCCTCGACCCGGGAGATCTCGCCTTGGGCACTGTCGGGGTCCTCGGCGCGGGACTGGCCGTGTGCGCTGTCGCCCGCCGACGCCACGCTGACTGATTGTCCAGCAACGGCCCCCTCATTGACGCTTAAGGCTTGCGCATGGATGGAGTGCTGGGTACCTTCTTAAGCGTCACTCCGCTCGGTGGCGGCGATGCGGCTTTGCCCCTGGCGGCCGCGGTCTTCGAGTACGGCCGGTGGATACGTCCGTTTGCAGGCAACGAACACACGACCCAAGGGAAACCATGAACCCTGCCACGGCCACGAGGCCGAAGACGGTCATCGACCCCGAACTGCCCGACGCCGTCGCTGGCAGCCTCCGCACCATGACGCCGGATGAACTGGCCAACCTGCCCAACAAGGACCACAGCCTGTGGTGGGGAGTATGGGAGCCGGTGAAGTGCGGCGCCAAGATCTGCGGGGCAGCCGTCGTCCTGTCCATTGCGCTCCCTCAGGCATGGGAGACGCTGAGGCCTCAGCTCTCCGGCTTCGTCGGCCCCGGAGTCTCTGTTCTCGTCATCTGGGCCGGCTGGTCCGTACTGAACCGCAAGGGCGAACGCGACAGGCGGCGGACGATCCGCACCCATCGCGAGCGCTACGTCCTTCCCGAGGACCTGGAGACGGACGCGGCCGAGCTGATGGCCCGGACCCAGGAGGCCGTCCGCACGGTCACCCGGTCCGTCCTGCACCGCGAAGGCCTGATCGACGGCCAGCGCAGCGCCCAGTTGCTTCCCGCACAGGAGTGGGACATCGCTGTCTCCTTGCGCGACTACAGCCGGCTGGTCCGCAAGACCCCAAGGCACCCGAAGGGCGAGGCTGCCCGTGCGGTGCTCGCTGAGCGGCGCCGTCTGCTCAGGCTGAGCCGCGGAGGTATCGAGCAGCAGGTCACCGCCCTGGAGGCCTACGCCGAGCGGGTCGCCAAGGCCGAGCGTCTGTACGCCGAGACCCAGCAGCTGAAGCAGATCAGTGAAGGCGATGACGAACTGCTGGACCTGCTGGCCCGAACGGCACGCCATGAACTGGGCGCCGAGGAGGCCGAAGCGCTGACGGGCGAGGTTGCAGCCGTCGTCACGGCCTACACGACGGCGCTTGAGGGCGCCAAGGAGGCCGCGGCGATCGCCCTTCCGGCCGCGAACCCGGATCCAGCGCCCACCGCCTGAGCACACCCGCCAAGGGCCACACGGCCCGCGCCCACGCAGCCGGGGCCGCGAGCGCAGCCGGGGCCGAGCACCGCCGGAGCGTCCAGCGACGAACACGGTCAACGTCCGCGAAAGGAGCCCCTGTGACATCGCCCGTCTGTGCATATCCTCAGCTGCAGGAACCGCCCGCCCTGCCGGCCGAGGCAGGACTCGCGGCCTGCGTGAGCGACCGCGATCCCTTCGACGAGCTCTACGCACGCGCTGGCACACCGGCTAGCCGCTATGTCAACGCCGCGGCCGCCGTGTGCAGTCGCTGCCCCCTGGCCGCCACCTGCCCAGTCCGCGTACTTCCCCGCACCTCCCCGTCCCAGCCCGCGCGCCGGCGACGCTCCTCCGGCACGGCCAAGGACGGCGTGCTCGCCTACCTCCGGTCAAACGGCGAAGCCACCGCCCCGCAGATCAGCGCAGCGACCGGTCTCACCTTGACCAGCGTCCGCAGCGCGGTCTTCGACCTCGCCGGGGAGGGGCGGCTGATCAAGCGGCCAGCGCCCCGCGGCGAAGGCAACCGCGTCTACCTCTCCCTGCCCGACACCGAGAAAGGCATGACCTCATGACGTTCGCGCCCACCGGTCATGACCCCGCGGCCGACATGGCGCCGCTCGCCGCGACACTGCACGCGTTCGTCGCCATCGTCTGCCGCCAGCGCATGCTCGCCCGCGCCCGCAGCGCGGGCACCCCTATCGCGGTGTCCGACCGCGCCGACTACCACTACGAGACGGCGGTGTTCGTGGCCGGCGCCGTCGACCACGGCACGCACCCGCAAGCCGAGGAGACCTACAGCGTCGTCCTCTCGCGCCTTCGGAGGGCTCAGGCCGAGGCGGCAGGTGACGGGCCGCTGACCGCCGAGCGTCTGGATCCGGTGCACGAGGCGCGTCGGCGCCGGGCCACCGCCGTACGGATCTGGGGCCAAGGGCTGGAGTGTCGCGCGCGCAAGGGTGAGACCATCCCGTACGACGAGATGCTCGAATACCTCACCGAGCGGCACCGAGCGTTCGCGCTGCTCGCCGACAGCGACGGCCGGGACGCCTCGGTCGCCGCTGCCCGGAGGGCACGTCAGCAGCTGCAAGGCCTCACCGTCGCAAAGGAGACCGCCTCGTGAACCCACCACGCCGGCTGACCGGCCGCATCCCCGTGGAGCGGGCTCAGCAGGCAGTCGACCACCTGGAGATGGCCCAGGCCGACTGGGACAAAGTCCGCTCTGTGGCAGGGAACCTGTCCTGGCGCGGACTCCTCGTCCGGTACGCGGTGGGAGCCGTCGCGGCCGGCGGCGAGCTGCACCACGTGATCCGAGGACACGGCTGGCAAGCCCGGGACCGGTCCCGCGCCCACTACGACCGATACTTCCGCGTCGAGAGCCGACTGCTGCACCTGCTCACCATCGCTGCACTGTGGGGGGCACCGCACGCCCCACAGGGACAGCGGAGCAGCCGCCGACAGTTCCTGCAGCAGGCCAAGCGGATCCAGGCCGCGTTCGTCAACGCCTCGTTCTACAAGAACGACACCGACGAGGAAGCCGCCCGCACCTGTGTACGCCTGAGCCTGGGCCTGGTCCACCACCTCGTCAGCGGGACCCCGCTGCCGGCCGACTGCTCTGTCGGCAGCAGTTGGTAGTCGTCAACACCGCCTATTCCAGCGCCGATCCGGCGCGACGAACCCGCCTGAAACCCAGAAAGATCCCGATGGACGGAAACCAACTGCTCGCAGTCGCGGCGGTGACGGCCTGGATCGTCCTGGGTCTCGCCGCATTCGCCGCGGCCGGGAAGATCCTGCGGTGGGACTGGACCCCGCGGGGCCTGCGCCGCCACTACGAGGAACTTGCCGAGCGTGACGCCCACATCGCGCGCACGGTGGGCAGCGCCCCCCGCATCATGCGCATCGTGTTCGTCGTGCTGTGGACGCTGTTCCTGATCATCTGGCCCCTCCAGGTGACCTGCGCCGTCTTCATCGAGCACCGCTGGCTCGGGCAGGGCCCGCGCAAGACCTCCTGACCCCAAGCCCGGGTACAGCACCCCCAGCAGCCCGTCCCGACCGGGAAGATGTGCCCGCCCTCGGCGCATACGGCGCAGGCGCCTTGACGCCCCGGCCTCGCCTGAGCCGGTCGGCTGCCGAGCAGATCGGGTACGCGCCGACCGCACCCCGGATCAACTACTCTTCGCCGCCCGTCTGATGGGCGGCCGACGCCCGCACGCCTTTTCCCAAGGAGGCCCTCATGCCCCGCCCGTCCGTTGTCGCCCCGTCGCTGCACCTGGCGAATCTCGTCGAAGTCCCGGTCACCGAACGGAAGATGAGCTACGCATGGACCTGCTCGGCCGCGGACTGCGACGCCGGCTTGGCGGGCCACCGCGACAAGCCCGAAGCTCTCGCCTACGCAGGACAACACGAGGCCAGCAAGGCGACCACCACGTTCGCGCCCGGCTCGCTCGTTGTCTGCATCGGGCCGGGCGGTTCGGGCAAGTCCCACTTCGCCGGCGCCTTCCCCTACCACTGGGTGGTGTCCCTCGACGAGATGCGCGAACGCCTGTGCGGAGACGGCGGGAATCAGGAGGTGACCCCCCAGGCCGTGCACCTGCAGAGCATCCTCGTCGCCTCGCGGATGGAGTACGGCCAGACCACCGTGGTGGACGCCACCAACGTCGAGGCGGACAAGCGTGCCAGCCTGGTGGCCCTCGCCCGCAAGCACCAGCGCGACCTCGCCGCGGTCCTCTTCCAGACCGACTTGGACACCTGCGCCGCACTGAACGCACAGCGGTCCGGCAGCCGCCAAGTCCCCGTCTCGAAGCTGGTCTGGCAGCACGGCCAGACGCCGACGCCCCGGCAACTGGCCGACGAGGGTTTCACCGACATCCACACCGTCCGACTCCAGATCGCCTGAGCCGAAGCCCGCCCTGTCGATCGCTCCATGGCACTCGGCCCAGGACCATCCACAGGGCCACCGTCGTACGGTCGCGCTCCACCGCAATCGGAAGGAGCCCTCGCCATGACCGGCGCCGCCTGGCTGCAGAACTCCAACGCCCGCCTGCTCCGCATCGACCGGATCATCGAGATCGACCTGTGGGGTCCGCCCTTCTCAGGGGCCGACGCCCCTCCGGCCGTGGCCGGACAGCTGGCCCGGATCGTTGTCCGTCTGGACACCCCGGCCGAGCCGTGGCGTGAGATCCCCACGGTGCCCTGCCCGGGGGCGGCGATCTGATCGCTCAGCTTCTCGTCAGCTGTGCAGCCGCAGCGGAGAGTCGCGCTGGTACCGTGCGCTACGTCCACGGCCACTACGACCAGGGGGAAGTGAGACCCATGGCACGGCTCTGCCTGCCGCGTCCTGGGCACCATCAGCGGCGCCCGTGCCGGGGCGGTGGGGGCGCAGGCCCGCCCAGGCCCTGGGCGGGTCGGGATATGACTGAGCACCCGCGCTTGGCTGGTCCGCTGGGACTCTTGCTCGAGCGCGGGGGCTCCGCCGTGCACGACCGGTCTGCCGTTTTGGGTCCGCCGTCCCGGCCGGGCCGCGCTATGCCGTGAACGCGGGCGGCCGAATGGGGTCGGGCAGGAGCCGCGCGAGTTCCTTGGCCGCCGCAATGACGGTCCGGTCGGCCAGATACGGGCCGATGATCTGGATGGCCAGCGGCAGTCCGGCGTCGGTCTTGCCGGCGGGGAGCACCACTGCGGGCAGACCGACCGGACTGGCCAGGTTCAGCCAACTGGTCTGGTCGTAATACGAGCGCTTCTGACCGTCGACCGTGATGTAGCGTTGCGGGAGCGGCGTGCTGCTCTGGTCGGGGACCGCGGCGGTCGGCGTGGCGGGGGTGATGAGGATGTCGTGGTCAGCGAAGTAGCCGGCCCAGGCGGCGCGGAGCTTGTGCCGTTCCTCGTCTGCCAGGCACCAGTCACGGTGCCGCATGGTCCGGGAGTGCAGATACAGACCGCTCGGGTCCCCGTCGGGAATCTTCGCGGCCGCTTCGATGTCGGCGGCGAAGGCGGAATCGGTGGCGGTCGCGGAGGCCGTGGCGTACATGAGCCGCTGGAAGAGCGTGTCGCTGGCGGTGAAGTCCACCGGCCGGGTGGTGTCGTCGATCTCTGCCCCCGCCTTGCGGACGAGCGCGGCGACCTGGTCGAGGAGCGCCCGGGTGTCCGCGTCGACCCGACAGTAGGCGTCGTCGGCCCAGATGCCGACGCGGTACTCGCCGAGGCTGCTCCTGGTCGGGGCGGCCAGGTCGATCTTCCAGCCGGCGCGGTCGGCCGGGGCGGGCGCGGCCAGTACGTCCAGCAGGAGGTCGAGGTCGTCCGCCGTGCGGGCGATGGGGCCAAGGGTGATCATGTCGCTGCTCGTGGTCCAGCCGGGCGGGCGAGGGATGTGCCCGCGCGTGGGAACGATGGGGCTCGCACCGCGGGAGGTCCGTAGCGCGTAGACCCCGCAGTAGGCGGCGGGCAGGCGCAGGGAGCCGGCAAGGTCGGAGCCGACTTCGAGGCCGGTCAGTCCGGCGGCGACTGCTGCGGCGGGGCCGCCGGAGGAGCCGCCTGCTGTCTTGGTGCTGTCGAACGGGTTGGCTGTCTTGCCGAAGACGGGGTTGTCGGTCTGGATGTCCTGGCACATCACCGGGACGTTGGTCTTGCCGATGATGACGGCTCCGGCCTCACGCAACAGCGCGACCGAGTCGGCGTCCTGGACGGGGATGTGGTCCTTGAGGTCCGGTGACCCGCAGGTGGTGCGCAGGCCTTCCGTCTCCAGAGCATCCTTGACGGTCATGGGCAGGCCGTGCAGCGGACCGAGGACCTTGCCGGTCAGGGCGAGGTGACGGTCCGCTGCGTCGGCGGCCGCGCGAGCTCGCTCGGGGTCGAGTGTGACGACGGCGTTCAGTCCCGGGTTCGTGCTGGCGATGTGGTCCAGGTACTGCTCAAGCAGAGCACGGCTCTTGATCGTTCCGCTCCGCAAGGCAGCGACCTGGTCACGGGCAGGCGCGAGATGGAGCTCCGCCCCGCGATGCCGCCGACTGCTGGCGCGCGGGCGAGCGGAGGAAGGCGTGGCCATCGCGGTTGCAGCAGCAAGAGCGGTGGAGGCGACGAGCAGGGTGCGACGCAAGATCAAGAACGGACTCCAGAGGTGGGGCCGGGACGCTCAGCGGGAGCGGCCGTCGGCTCGGGCGGCGTGAAGTACGACGCGACGCGCTGAAGGTGGGCGAGTTCCTCGTCCGCATCAACAGACAGCGCCGCGTCGGCGTATTCGGCAGGAGTGTCAAGGGCATCGCCGGCGTGGTACCGGATGAGGGCATGGTGGATCTGGTCGGCGGTGACGGCCGCGACGAACTCGAGACCGGCAAGTCCCTCGGCCTTACGGCGTTCCTCCGATGCGGCTCGTACAGCGGGATCGAGATGGCGGCGCAGCATCTTCTGCCCCTGGCGAATCTCGACCTGTCGGCGCAACAGCGGAAAGTGGGCACTGCGCCCGCGCAGGATGGCGGCGCGCTGCGAGGCCGGCCGGCGCAGGGTGATGCCGGGATCGGCCTGATCCAGCGCGGTCCAAAGGTGATGCAGACGCCGGTAGTGGATGTGCGCCATCGCCCAGGCGTGGGCATCCTCGGCGCGGCTGAGCAGGGTGGGCAGGAAGTAGCCGACCTGGGTGAGGGTGGCCCCGATGTCGCCGCACAGCCAGGCATACGGTTCGAGGCCCCTCACGCTGAAGTCGAAGATCGCGCCGAGGATGGTGCCGATGCGGATCGCGCTGTAGCCGAGCGTGATGATGGCGCCGACGCAGACGAGCCGCAGGCCGACGGCGATCGACGGGCTCGCCGCGGCGCGCGCGTATTTCCAGCACGAGCGCGCCAGGTACAGCTCGGCCAGGGTGTAGGCGGTGATGTACAGCGTCAGGTACGCCTGGAAGTACGGGTCGTGCGCGTAGTACTGGGTGAAGTCTTTGGGCCTCTGGGCGACCGGGGTGAGAAGCGCGAACAGCGCCGTCATGGCCGCGATGACGGCGCCGGCCGCGGCGAGGAAGTATCGGCTCCTACGTCTGGCCTCCTCAAGGGGCTTGGACCAGTGGGCCAGGACGGTGGCCTGCAGCGCGAGGACCAGGACCACGCAGCTCTGGGCGAGCGGAACGGAGATGTTGGTCACGCCGACGGTGCGGTCGATGCGCACCCAGACCCAGGTGAGGGAGATGGCGTAGCTGAGAGCGGAGAAGCCGTAGGTGATGGCGAGAGCGAGCAGCGCCGGGTCGCGGCGGCTCTTGCCGAGGTCACGCAGCAGGAAGAGGAAACCGGTGCCGGCGATCGACAGGCACAGGGGGTGCAGGAGATCTTTCACGGGCTTGTATTCGTGTCAGCGCAGCAGGGTGCGGGCTATGGGATCTCGCGCGCGGGCACTCCGGGCCGCCGTGGCGCGAGAGGTCATGGCATGCTCGCGCAGCAGGGAGCCGATCATCTCGGCCTCGAACTCGTCCGGCTCATCGAAGCGGGTCCGCCCCAGAACGAGTCGTACGGTGGCGGGGTCGATGTCGGTGATCAGGCCGCCGAGGCCGTCCACCCCGAGGGACTCCTTCTTGTCGCGGTGCTTGAGCATATGAGCGAACTCATGGCCGGCGATGATCTGGGTGTAGGTGGGACTGACACCCTCGTCATAGAAGAGGTAGTCCGTCGTCTCGGTGGCCATCCACATGCCGCACGGGGCGCTCGCGTCCAAAGAGTCCGGGTCGCTGAGATCCGGCGTGAACGGCATCAGCCGAATCTCGCGGCCCAACTTCTGCTCCATGAACGGCACAAGGTCCAGGACGTTGTCGACCGGAGGAAGATCCAACTCTTCAACAAAGGCTCGGCTGCGCCGCTCGACTTCCTCAGCTTCGTCGATGGGGCGGCGCGCACGACGGCTGTGCCACATGCGGGGTCCTCTCCAAGTGCCGCGGGTAGCAGAGCCTAGTAGCTGTTCACAAGAGATCCTCATCCGAGGCGGGTGGGAGGCCCTCCTCTTCACGCACGGCATCGAGCTTCTTCATTACTTCTCCACGGCCTTTGGAGGAAAGGCCGATGGCACGGAGTGCGATCTGTTTCACACCCGCCTGGGTCAGCTTCCTCAAGAGCTCGAACTGCTCCGTGACGTTCTGCCGCTCTTCGTCCTCGAAGAAGAAGCGGGGCTTTACCCCGAAGAACCGCGCGAAGAGGGGAGGCAACTTGATGGTGGGGGTCTTCTCTCCTCTGCGGAGCTGGCCGATGTAGGCCCCGGTGATACTGACCTCGTTGGAGTAGGACGAGATCTCCCGGGCGACGTGGGCGTTGCTGAACTCCTTCCCGCCTGGCGGGCGAACCCGGTCGAACAGGTAGTTGAGGCGCTCATGGAACGGCGCGCCAGGACCGGGTACGGGAACCACCCCGGTCGGTTCCGGCGTCCCTGTGTCCGTCGTCTCAGCTTCATGGGCCACGATGCGCTGCTTCCTCTCGACGGGCCTAAACTATAGTTGACGATGCGGCGGTCGAAGTTTAGGTTCACCTTCGCAAGCAGGTGAACTGGGCCACGCCCGGTCCGAACGACCGCCGAGGGTGCGCTTATGGGGATCGTGATGACGCCGTTGAGGGGTCGAGTGTCCCGGATCCCGTCGTTGGTGGCAGTTGGTGACCTGGGCGGGACGGGGGGTCCGCTTCGCACCTTATGAACTGCATCGGACCGCCAGCGAGCTCCCGGCCGGAACCCGGCGAGGGGCACCACGAATTCCGGCAAGTCGCAGGTGAAGGGGTGTCCCGGTTGGGTGAGCGCATCCCATTCGCTCCCAGGATGGGACAGGCGTAACGAGAGGGCCGCCGCTCGGCGCTGCGGATGGGATGTTGCGCACCACGCCCTGGAGTCAGCCGCTCTGACTGTCGAGCGCCTGATCGAGGCGCAGCTGCCTGACTCATTCGCGTGTGCTACGCGTAACCGACTCGACACATAATGGAACGCATGTTTGAGTTAGGTGGCTTGAAACCGGCCTGCGGGCATGGTCGAGACACGGGGTAAGGAGCCGGATGACGGACCGGGCGATCCGCCGCTGGTGCGGGCCTCGGAGACCAAGACGCCGATCCTGGCGCACCGCACGGGGCACGGCATCTGCAACCAGATGCCGCATGTTTTCCGACTAATCGCATCGCTCAGCAGCATCTGCAGCTGACCGGCAGGGCAGATCCGCCCGACGGGCACGGGCGACAAAATCAGACACAGGGGGAAGCGGGGGAAGAGGGGAATGAGGATGCAGCCGGCCAAGAAGTTGGAGCGGCCGCGCGTGCAGGTGCCGCGCTGGATCAGCTCGGCCCGTGAGCAGCTCGCCATACGCCGCGAGACCAACACGGTCGCCCGGCAGATCCGCAAAGACTTTGGCCTCGCGAGCGTGCAGAGCATCGACGACCTCGTGGAAGCCGTGGCGGCCCGAAGAGGAAAGCCCATCTCGGTGCTCGACATCGACATGCCGTTGTCCGTGAGCGCCTTCTCCCTCGCCACCCCAGAGCGGGACTACATCGCAGTCGACCAGGACGCCAGCGAACTGACCAAGGTGAGCTCCGTCGCGCACGAACTGGGCCACTTCATCTACGACATCCCCGAAACCGTCGAGGTACCCCTCGGGCCGGGCCGTGGCAGCCCCTTGTCGATGGACCTGGCGGTCCAGCTCACGCCAGCCCTCAACCCGAGCGAGGTCACCGCGTTCTTCCAACGGTCCCACTACGACTCACCCGTCGAGCGGAAAGTGGAGGCCTTCGCCACCGTGGCACTGGAGCGCAAGATCGCGCTGCGCGAGCCCGACGCGCATGGCCTGACGTCACTCTTCACACACCGGGGGACCGGTGTCTGAGAGCAGCGCAACCGCCGTCTACCTGATCATCGCGTCGCTCCATTGGACGATCGCCTGCTGGAAGTGCACCGCCTTTTTGCGGTCTCCCAACCTCTCCCTTGGTCTGCAGACCGCCACCCACAGCCTGGGAGGCACCGTCTACCTGGTGGCCTCCCCCCTGGGCTACCGGACCCTCGGAGCGGCAACCGGCCATCCGTGGCTGCCCACGCTGCCGATCTACCTGGGCATCCTGCTGTGCTTCGGAAATCAGCACTTGCTGACCATGGTGTGGACCGCAGCCCAAGCGGACCCGCAACGAAGGCTGCGCCGCCGGCTCTGGGCCTGGACCATTGCCTACGTCGTCTCCATGGCGATCATGATCGTTGAGTTCGTGAAAGCCGACCTTGACGGCCCCGCCGATCCACTGAAGTTCAACACGGAACAGGTGGACGAGCTACACGTCCGCGTCTTCCTCGCCGTGTTCCTGGTCATGCTCGCCTGTGGAACGCTGAACGCCGGCCTCCACTCCTGGCGGGCACGGATCGACGACGAGCGGCTCAGACACTCCATTCGCTGGTACGGCATCAGCCATCTTGTGACGTTCGGATACGTGCTCTGCTCGGCGCCCGCCGCGGCGGCCGCAGCCACCGGCCATCACCAACTCGACGGCGTAGGAGTGCTGGGCGCCGCCTTCGGATGCGTGGGCTCCGTCCTGACCTGCTACGGAGTCAGCGGGGCGGTCGTCAGCACCTGGCTTCGCGAGCGTCGAGACATCGCGGTCCTGCAACCCTTGTGGGATCTCGTTGTCCCCGGCGTTGCCGAGGAGCTTGCCCTGGGCGCCCGGGGACGACAGGCGGGCGCCTTTACTCAGCCGACGCCACGCACCCCGGGGCCGTCCAGGCCGAACCGTCTGTTCAACGTACGATGGACGCTGCACCGCCGTGTCATCGAGATCCTCGACGGGATCCGCAGGCTCGAGCGGAGTTCCATGGTGCGCGAGCTGCCAGCTCACGTTGTCACGTCACTGCACGCCGAAGCCGTCAAAGCTCCCACCCTTCGGTGCCAGCTGGGCCTGGGGAAGAAGGCGCTGACACTGGTCGACGTCGAAGCCGCCGCGACGGCCGCCGTCCTTCGCGATGCGGTCGAGCGCCTCCAGGCCGCCGGACCGGACGGCCCAGAACCGGTGTCACCTCCAGGGACGCAGCCGATTTTCGTCCCGGGCAAGGGAACTCCCGCTGCCAAGGAACGGCAGCGCCTGGTGCGGGTCGCCCGGGCGCTGCATCACCCCCTGACGGAGGCCTCGTTGCGGGCCGTACGTTCCGTTCACGGTGACCAAGGGGCACCTCAGGCTTCCGCGACGGCAAGGTAGTGTCGCGCCCGACGACGCCGCTGACAGCGTGCGCATCGAAACGGAGCAGAGCCGTCACGGGCTCGGAGGGGGGAGCCCGGTGCAGCGGGCAGTGGTGCTGGGAGGCAGCTTCGCAGGGCTGATGGCGGCCCGCGTGCTCAGCGACTATGCCGAGGACGTGGTCATCGTGGAACCCGACTGTCTCGATGACGCGAGCAGGACGGGCGTACCGCACCGTCGGCAGCTACACGCCCTCCTCGCGATGGGGCATACCCAACTGGAGCGCTGGTTCCCCGGCATCACCAAGGAAATGACCACGCAGGGCGCCCTGGTCGGGCGTGGCGAGGCCGTCCAGTTCTACGTCGACGGCCACCGTCGCCTCCCGCTCGAGGAGGTGGAGATGCTGGGTGCCACCCGCCCCTTCATCGAGCGTGCCGTACGACTGCGCACACGAGGCCTGCCCAACGTGCGCATCATCGCCGGCCGGGGCCAAGGACTTCTCATACAAGGCAAGTGCGTACGCGGCGTCCGCTACATCCCGAACGGGCAACAGACCGAGACGACGACACTCACCGCCGACTTCGTGGTCGACGCCATGGGCCGATCCAGCCGTCTGAGCGCCTGGCTGGAGCAAGAGGGCTGGCCAGTCCCTCCGCTGGACCGGATGACGATCGACCTCGGCTACGCCACCGCCTCATTCCGCCGGGGCAGCGAACTGCCCGGAACGGTGATCGCTCACTCCGCTCCCGGCCCGGCCAGCGACTACCAGCCCACCTTGTGCGAGCCGGGCGCACTCGCAGCAGTCGAAGACAGCCGGTGGACAGTCGTCCTGGCCGGCTACGCCGGCCACCGGCCCAGCCGAGACCCGCAGGAGTTCCGCAGCAGAATGAGACGCTGCGTGCAGCCGCTGCGTGAGGTAGCCGAACAATGCGAGCTGGAGTCCGACGTCGAAACCTTCCACTTCCGCGAGAGCCGGCGGCGCCGGTTCCTTGCAGCAAGCCGCCTTCCGGGCGGGCTGGCCGCGGTCGGCGACGCAGTGGCCTCCATCAACCCGATCTACGGGCAGGGCCTCACACTGGCGGCCCTGCAGGCCTCCGCCCTCGCCGCCTACCTGCGCTCCGGCGCCGCAGCCCATGAACCGGCCTGGGGGTACTTCCAGCGCGCGGACGTCTTCGTGAACGCCGGCTGGAACTTGTCGACGACCGCGGACCTGGCCCAGCCCCACGTCATCGGGCCCTATCCTCGCGGCTACGCCCTGATGCGGTGGGTCGGCGACAAGATCACACAAGCCTCCCTGCAGGACGCCGAGATCAACCGCGCCTACATGAGCGTCGTTCACATGCAACAGCATCCGCGAGCCCTTGCCCGCCCCCGCGTTCTGATGCGCGCGGCCCGAGTCCTCCTCGCCCGCTGACCACCGTGCTCGTACCGGACACACCAAAGGAGAGCAGTGCCCCGTTGGACCGCCGCCCTGGCCGAGGCCGGCATCAGTAACCCGGCCCTGCGGCACGCCTACGACGCACAGCGAGAAGCGGTGCGCAAGTTCGCCCTCCAGCAGTACCTGGCCGCCCGCCTTCTGCTGCCGGCCAGGCTCCACCCATCCGTGGTCGCCGTGGTCGCCTTCATGCACGAGACCGACGAACGGATCGACGCGGGGGACCCCGTCGCCCGCCAGGAGGTTCTGAGCTCGTGGGACCGAACGGTGCGTGCGGCACTCGACACCGGCCCCCGCCGCGAGGCTCCTGAGGCCGCCCTGCTCCAGGCGCTCGCCGACACCGTACGCAGGCACCCGCACCTGACCCGGCACGTGTACGACTTCCTGGACGGCGCACCCGTGGAGGCCGACTGGACTGGCTTCGACACCGAAGCCGACTTCCAGTCCTACATCGACAGTTACTCCCTTCCCGCCCTGATGCTCACCGCGTCGCTGATCGCGCCGCCGCCGGAGGCCGATGTCGAGGAGTCATTCCGTCAGGGATGCCGAGCGCTGATCGAGGCGTGGCAGCGGGCCGACTTCCTATCGGACCTCGCTGAGGACGCCGCGCAGGGCCGCGTTGGCATCGCCCGCGACGAACTCGCCGCGCACGGATTGAACTTCGAGGACCTCCGCGACAAGTCGCAGGCCTGTATGCCCGCACTGGAGCGGCTGGTCGCTGCGCAGGCGGAACTCGCCGAGGCAGCGCTCAGCAGGTGCCGAGGATTGCCAGGACTGGTTGAGGCGCCGTACCGGCCGTTCGTGAGGGCCCTGATCTCCGTACAGGACCTGCAGCTTCAAGCCGTGCGCCGCAAGGGAGGCTCCCTCGTGAACGGTGGGGTGCGGCCGCCGGCCGCGGCAACCTTGCGCCTCCTGGGACGCCAGTACCTCGCCGCCAGGAGCCAGCTACGCCGCTCGCGTTAAGTCCGTGGCGGCGGGTGTCCGGGCCCTGCGGCGGACGCTGGTGAGTAGCGGGGGCCGTCAATCGTCCCGGCTGGCCAGACCCATCGCGCTTTTGATGATGCTCATGACGCCCCTGCGGCGTGTGGGCGGCAGCGAGCGCAACTCGGCGGTGAGTTTCTTGAGTTCCGGATCCTCGTCCTCACCTGCCGGCGCCGCCGGCGCCTGTGTGGCGTGGGCCGAATCGACTACCTGCTGAATCGCCGCCTGCAGCTGCTCTGCCAGCTCGTCGCTGCCGGCGGAAAGGCTGCCGCGCAGGGCTACATGTTCCACCTGCTCACCCTTGAGCTTGGCAAGGAAGCGGGCCTGCACCAGCACTGGCTCCAGCGCAGTGAGAAGCGCGTTCTCGGGGCCGACCGAGAAGAATCCCGGCGCCTTCAAATGGTTCGCCAGCTTGTTGCTGGTGTCGAAGCCCGGCTTACGGGTGCCGTTCAGGAGATGCGAGATCATCGATCTGTCGCACCCCGCGGCGGCGGCGAGCTCAGCACGTGTGTACTGCCGGCCCTCCGGGTGGAGCCTGGTCTCTATGAGGAAGCGCAGGCGATCCTTGAAGGGCGGGTCCACCTCGTCATGGCTGACGGGTTCCCCCGCGAAGAGCTTGCGAAGTGTCGCCTCGGTGATGCACGTCTCATGGGTGATCCGGGCGAAGTTGATCACTTCGATGGTGTGGCCCAGCTCCTCAAGCTCCGCCTTGACCCCGGCCAGGGCCGCCGCGACGCGCTCCACCACAGTGGTGTTGTTCATATACGGGCGGTCTCCTGCTTCTTCCTCGATGACCCGCGTGCACGGCGGACAGAAGGGTAACGCCCTTGGGCGCGCGCAACACCCGGGCGGTGACATTTGTAGCTTACCCGGGGTCGCACGCGATAGTCCGATGACAATTGACACCAGAGGGCGATTGCAGCATGATCGCTGTCCGGTGACGGAGATCGACCGCCGTTCGGTGGGCGATTCGCGTTACCCACAGCTATCTCGCGTCACGCGACGTGAGAGGCGCCTGACCCGGTCACTCATGGCCTAGGAACCTGCTGACCGGGTCTGGCGCCACTGCCTCTACAGGAGACGTGAATGAGTGTTGCATCATCACGGCCTTCGCCGCTCACTGATCGCCAGTGTCGGGATCAGATCGTACTCGGCGAGACGTCTGCGTTGGGCATGGGCACGATACATGCGCCGACGGCGGACCGTGAAGGGCAAGGCCACCTGACGTCGGGGAACAGCCCCGAACCCACAGCCCCGCCTGCAGGCGCCCATACCTCGGCAGTCTGCTCGCCCCCCGCCGGGGGCACCGAGCGCATCAAGTTCCAGAACCGCGGTGAAGAGCCGACCCGCTCGGCGACCGTTGCTCGGCCGAGTCCGCAGGGTAGGAACCCGCTGCAGCGTTGGAACGCAGTGATCGCCCACCCCGCCACGGGCCTCGCATCCGAGACGGAGGACGGCCCTTCCGCGGGCATGCAGGGCGTACGGCACACCTCGCGCAGTGAGCGGCCCCTCAACGGACCCTGCTTCGTCACCGGACGCTCCGCTCCCAACCCTGCCGCTCGGCGCGCCGACGCAACGTCCTTGCCGCGTAGCGCCCTTCGGCACCCGTACTCCGAGCCGCCCCGGCTCGTCGCCTGAACACGGCCTGCCGTCCTCGTCGCCCAAGACGACCCCGCACCGGCACAGGCCCACCAACTTCCTGGACCGCGCGGTCGGTCGTCTGGTTCGCCGACGCACCCAGCCGACCGCACCCGCTGGATGGATGCACCATGCCCCCCATCTCGTTTCCCCCTGCCTTGCCGTGCACCGGTGTCCGGAGCGCCGCACCACGTGCCCCTCGACCACAGCGGCACTGTTCTCGAGTCGGCCTGCCTCTGGCGGCCGCGGTCGGCCTCGGCCTGATCGCCGCTGCGTGGCCGGCCACCACCGCACAGACCGCCTCCGCACCCAAAGCGCTCACCGCGAGCACCTCCGCCGTCCTTGTGACCTGTCGCACCGGGATGTACCCGCAGGCCACCGCGCCCGAGACGCTCGCTGCAGCGGGCACGATGAGGTCCGCCCGGTCCGCCTCCTCGTCCGTTGAGGTAGCGGTCGTCGCCCCTGCCCTGACCACGATGGCAGGCGGTGCCCGGTGAGCACCGACGACCTGATCAGCCCTGAGCTTCCGGACAGCGACGCGGAGACCGAGGACACCCCGGAGAAGGTCACCGTCCAACCGGCCGCGCCCTGGCCGCAGTTCGACGACGACATCGCTCGCCGCGAGATCGCAGCCATGGAGCTTCTCCACCGCGGAATCCCGCCCGTCCGGGTCCACCGGCGCACCGGCCTGTCCATGTACCGCGTGCGTCGCCTGGCAGTCCTCCTCGCCGAGGAAGCCAAGAACCCGCCACGCCCCCGCAACGTCCTGAAGGAGCCCCGGCCCCGCACCCCGGGCCGGACCATGCTGCGCGGAGCAGCTCCCAAGCCCGAGCCGACCGACGATCCGGAACAGCTCACGCTCCTGTGACCCCGCCACCGCGCTGAGCCCGGCGCGGATGGCCATGCCCGCTTCTTGTCCCTTCGGCCCGCTGTGAGCGCCACGCCGCGGGTCTACTTCGTGCTACCCGGAAACGGACCTTCGTGCCCCGCGACCAACTCTCCCTCCTCGATGCATCCGGCTCGAACGACACATCCACGACCGACGTCGACGCCTCCTTCGACCCGGCGCACACCCGGCAGTGGCTGTCCGGCACCGAGGGCCGCATCGCCACCGACGGCTTCAGCTGGATGCAGGCCGTCTGCTGGTTCCGCATCGATGACACCTTCACCGTCGACCGCGATCACGGCCCCAAGCGCCTGGGCGACACCACCCTGCGCGTGGCGGTGGCCCTGGCCCGCCTCAACCCGTGCCGTCCCGGCGTCGCCTACCTGATGCGCCTTCTGAAGCTCTCGAAGCGGACCGTCCAGTACCACCTGGCGATCCTGCGCGAGGCCGGCCTGCTCACCTACCGCTCCAAGGGCACCCGTGTGTCCGGACAGGGGGGCATGGCCAGCGAGTACGTCTGGACCATCCCGCCCGCCTTCGACACCGCCTTGCACCTGCGCACGGCCGCCTCCGAACAGTACCTGCGCATCGTGCGCGGCATCGAGGACGCCGGCCGCAAGCTCATGAAGCGACTCGCCAAGATGGCCCAGCGCCTGATGACCAAACCCCGCCGTACCCGCCCTGCGAAACCGGCCCCGCGCCGTTCCTCCTCGCAGCAGCGTTGCACCCCAATGGGGGGTAGTTCCTCTGGTCTTTCCTCTGCGGGTACATCTACCTCTCCCTCTGAGAGCAAGCTCGGTTCGGGAAACAGCTCCACCACCCCCTCCAAGAAGCCCCGAACGCCACGACGCCTCAACGCCGTTGGCCGCCGCTACCGCCTCGCCGCCGAACTAGTCCGGCAGGTTCCCTGGCTCCACCGGGCCGCCGTGCCCCGCATCGCGTGGGTCGTGCGCCACGTGTCGGACGCGGGCTGGAGCGCGACCGAAGTCATCGCGCTCCTAGCGCTCCAGTCGCCGTCCCGCATCGTCCGCCGTCCCTCCGGATTCCTCGCCCAGCGGCTGCACAACGCCCACCAGCGGTTCGACACCCCCGCCCGGCGCGAGGAGCTCGTGAACTGGTGGCGTGACTCGCGCGAGGCCGAAGCAGACCGGCACACCGAGTGGCAGGGCACCTGGCAGGCTCCGCGCAGCCGCGCGGTCACCCACCTGGTCCGCCGCGCGATCGACGCCGTGCGCCAGGGCCAGCTCCACGAGCCCCCGGGCCAGGACCGGGACCAGGTGCAGGCCGGCTCCTCCGAGCTGACCCGCGAGGAGCTGCTCGCCCAGCGGCAAGCCGCTCACCAGGCGTTCCTCGCCGGAGACACCGCCCTGGTCACCTCCGCCGTCGACTTCCTCGGCCGAGAGGCCGCCGAAGGCCTCTACGGCGCCGACCTGGTCGCCCGGGCCCTGCGCCTGACCCGTGCCAGCAGCCACCTGAAGGTGAGGACCCTGGGATGACCGACCCCGAGCCAACAGGCATCGACCTGGCCCGAGTCGTACTTCGAGCTGCTCGCCAGAACGCCCGCCGCAGCAGCCCGTCGGCCCAAAAAGCGCCCGCACTGCGCCACGGCCGCCGCGACCGCGCCGACGGCCGCGACCCGGTCGGCCTCGGCGCCGCCCTGGCCCGCCTGATCGAGGACCGGGCCTGGGACGTCCCTGTCCAGGGCGGCTCCGTCCTCGAGCAGTGGCCGTCCATCGCAGGCGACGACCTCGCCGCACACGTCAGAGCCATCCACTTCGACCCCGACACCCGGACTTTGGACCTTCGACCCGACTCCCCGGCCTACCGCACACAGATCCGCCTGCTCGCCCCCCGGCTGCTGGACCGCATCGGCGACCTCCTCGGCACCGACGCCGTACGCCGCATCCGCGACCTCCCGCCCGGCGCCGACGCAGGTCAGCCCAGGCGCACGGAGCCCACCACTCCCGCGGGCGCCCGCCGGGCAGTGATCCCACCGGCCGTCCGGGACCAGCAGGCCCAGCCGCCCAACACGGTCGACCCGGCCCCCGCGGCCGCCCCTGGCCAGCCGCCCAGCTGGCTCCTTCCAGACGCCCCAGAGGAAATGGATCCCGAGACCGCCGAGCGGCGCCGCAAGGACCGCAGCCACGCCCGGGCGCTGGCCTACGCCCGCCGACAGCGCGCCAAGCGCAAGGCCGCCGCCGACAAGCACAAGCAGCACGACCGCTAACGGAGTTCACCGTGATCAGCCCCCACACCGGAAACCCCGCCCAACGGCCCGCCTCCGACGGCGTCGATGCCGCGAGTCGGCCGCCCGCTGCCGGCACCCTGCCTGCCGACGGAGCCTGCCGGGCGCTGCGCCACACAGCCTCGACGATCACCGACGACGCCGTCGATCGCCTCTATGAAGCACTCGCCCGGTCACGGCGCGGGCACCACGCAGTCGGGCGCCGGGCGGCGGGGGAGGAGCGAATCTGATGCAACTGCTCTGTACGGCCGGTGCCCGGGACGTCAGCGTGATGCCGTGCCAGACCACGGACCCGGAGATCTTCCAAGATCGGGAGCATCAGCAGCTGGCGAAGTCCTTGTGCGCAGGCTGCGACCTCAAGCGTGCCTGCCGCCGGTACGCCCGCACTCACCGCGAGGGGGCACGTGGGGCGGCGAGACGAACGAAGAGCGGGCCGGCGCCGGTTATCTGCCGCGCGGTTCGACGAAGGACTACTGGAAGCGCCGGTCGGTGCCGCCGACCAGCTGACCGCACCGTTGCCGCCCCGTACTGCCGCTCGTTGTCACAGGCCACCCTAGAGTTCCGCCCACCGCCCTCCGCTGCGCGGCAGCCGTCCCACGTCCCGATGTGCTTGCGAGTGCTTATTGCATAAGCACTCGCAAGCACTCTAGGGTGGGGGCGTCCATCCTCGAGCATCAGGAGGCGACCGTGCCGGCCGAGAACGACGCCACGGCGTCCAGAGTGCTCGCTGTCAACGTCTCCCAACGGTGGAGCGAAGTCGAGAAGGGCACCAGCTCCGAGGCGGACGTCGTCCTCGGCGACTGGTCACCATGGAGTGGCGGCTCGACCTCGAAGATGCTCTTCGATCCAGACGAGATCGCCGTCGTGGTCGCCTGCCGCCGCGGCCAGGCCATGGCCGTCTATGACGTCGTACCCAACGAGCAAGGCCGCCGCTGGGACTGGGTCGGCAACGGACCCCGCCGCCGCATCGTCTTCCACGGGCAACCCTCCCGCCGCTACGACGCGACCCGCTCCGCGCCGGCACCCACCTGGAGGCGGGGCGAGGGCACTCCGGTGAAACTCCTCGACCTGGACGTCCTGCTCGAAGGCACCGCGCAGCCCGACAACTCCGCACGCCACGTCGTCCTCGGCGAGGCCGTCGTACGCAGCGACGGGGACCGGCGACTCACCGTCTCCGTCCCACCCGGCTACAGCGTCACCGTCCACACCCGCACGGACCCCGCGGACAGGAGCAACTGATGGCAGCCCAGCCCTACAGCGACGGCCTCAAGGAACTCCGCAGCCTCCGCGACGAGGTCACAGAGGCGGTCAAGGCCCGTGATCGCGCGCAAAGGGCCCTCGACAAGGCGATCACCGCGCGAGACAAGAAGGTCAAGCAGCTCGGCGCGTATGAGCAGGCCAAGGCGGAGCGGATCGCGCCGGCGGCCGGTCTGTCCGTCAAGGACGTCGTCGACCTGGTACCCGCGCTTGGCCCGCAGCCGGCAGCCGCTGCGCCGGCCACGCCGGACAGTGCCCCGGCCGCCGAGAAGACCCCTCCCCAGGAGTCCCCGGCCGTGCCCGAGCGCACCGGGGCAACGCCTCCTTCGCTGCAGCAGGTCCAAGCCCACCAGCCGAGCCGGGAGACCACCGACGAGGACGGCACGACCAGGACCGCTCCGGACGAGCCCGCCGCCGAGCAGCCGGCCAGCGGCGACTCCAGCGAGACGGAGACGCCTGCGCCCGCGGGCGAGCCGCGCGATGAGGCGCCGGCCTCAGAACCCGTGATGCGGACCCTGCCCTCCGTCCCCGAAGGCCCCGAGGGCGACCGCTGGTTCGCGGTCGCTCCCAACCTCGTCTCGGAGCACCCGAACTTCACCCAGAAGGTCCGCCCCGCTGTCTTCCTCGACGCCACCACGGGCGCGCTGGCCTTCCGGGACAGGCGCATCCAGCTCGACCTCGGCTCGCGATCGGCCGCCGAGATCCTCACCGCGGTCTACGCCACCGTGCCCGAGAGCGTGGAGCGCATCTACATCACCGCCGGCGACCCCTGGCACCGCGACGCCGACCGTCACCGCTACCTCAAGGATGCGGTCGCCGCCTGGCTCGACGCCCCCCTGCCCGAGGGCTGGAAGGTCGACACTGGCCGCGGCAAGGACGACCTGGCAGGCCACTACGTCCACGAGCGCAAACCGGTCGGCCGCTGGCAGCGCGGCAATCTCCACACGGAGATCCGCTCCGTGACCGAATGGTTCGACCCTGAGGGCGCCGACGTCACCGTCATCCGGCAGGCCTTCGTCCTCACCCTGCAGGCCCTGCAGAAGGAGAAGCCGACCAAGCGGTTCCCCGACGCCGTCCTCATGGGTTCGCCCAGCCAGACCGGCCGCGACCTGTGGTCGCGGACCATCTCGACCAAGAAGGGGTCCCGCTGGGCCGACGGCTACCCCGTCATGTCCGCCGAGATCCGCCAGCTGCTGCACGCCACCTCCGGCCAGGGCCGCACCGAGCTGATCACGCCGCCCCGCATCTCCGAAGAGCTGCCGCAGTGGACCGAGCTCGACCGCACCCTCGCCTACGGCAAGCACACCTGGACCAGCGGCGTCGGCGCTCCGCGCCGTATCACCGCCCACGCTTTCGACTCCATGAGCGAGAAGGACAAGACGAACGCCTTGTTCGCGCCGAGCCACTGGCAGGTCAGGGTGACCATCCCCGACGACTGGGACCACGTTGGCCTGCTGCCCGCCGCCGTCGAAGGCGACCGCTCCTGGATCTACCCGCACGAGGGCGGCCGTACGTTCGTCACCTGGGCCGGCGGCGCCGAGATCAACGCCGCGCTGCGCAACCCGATCCAGCCGTGGAAGATCGAGATCCTTGACGGACTGCTGTGGGAAGCGGGCGCACCCCTTCGCGAGTGGTCCGACAAGCTCAAGGACGCCTGGGCCGAGCTGGCCAGTTGGGCCCGAGCGGCCGGCACCGACGAGCTGCGCCAGGCCTACAAGCTCGCGTCCCGCGCTGTTCGCAGCATCCTGCTCTACGGCATCGGCTCGTTCGCCCAGCGCCCCCGCGTCACCACCGGAACCGTCCAGCGCGGACACGAGCGGGAGATCCCCAAGGGCGCGCACGTCGTCAGCATGGAGGGCGACACCATCGTGTGGGAGCGCACCTCGGTGAGCCGCAACCCCTGGGCCCACCCCGAGTGGTCGGCCGGCGTGTGGTCCGCCGCCCGCGCCGCCCTGCTGTCCACCGGCGTCAAGAACCAGGACGGGACGAAGACCCACATCGGCGCGCTGCACCTGCCGCCCGGGAGCATCGTCGCCTTCCGCACCGACGCCATCTACACCTCTGACCTGCCGAACTGGCCCTACAACGGCGACCCCGGCGACTACCTCCTCAAGGGCCACCTGCCCTACCCCGTCGCCGCGCCGACCAACGAGCAGGAGTTCTATGGCCTCCAGGCCAACGGACGCGCCTGGCTCAACAAGGACGCCACCCAGTAGCAACGCCGCACGTCCCACGCTGGGGCGTGCGGCCACGACCGTGAAGGAGTCGGAGCAGGATGCCTCCGCGACGCAGAGGAAGCGACGCACCCACAGCGCCTCAACCGCCCAGCGAGGCAGCTCGGTTGACCGACCAGCTGATCGCCGAAGGCTTCACCAAGCGGCAGATCGCCCAGATTCTGAGCCGCAACTCCGCCATCGTCAGCCACTTCTACACCCGAGGCCCCCGATCCGGTGAGGCGTACGTCGAGGGGCTGCGCGCCGTCGTCCAAGAAGTCCAGGCCGGCGGCCCGCGGGATGTCGACTCCCTCAAACAACTCGCCAGTCAGTACATCAGGCGCCGCCGCACCAAGGACGGCAAGCTCGCCCGCGTCCGCACCCCAGACAGAGTCCAAGTCGAGCACGACGAGGAGTGGACCTCCGGTCTGGCCCGCGCCGGCCGACAACACCTCGCCTCCGGCGCCTCCCGCATCCTTCCGGTCATCGAAAAGGCAGCCGAGGCTGACGGAGTCATCGCCTTCACCGTCCGCGCCTCCAAGGGACGCTTCCTGATCGACTCCGGCGACGAGAGCGACAGCCCCGGCGTCGCCCGCCACGTGGTCCAGCGCCGCGACGGCACCGAGGAGCGCTCCTACGGCAACGCCAGCGGCCCGCCCGGCGCACGCCGGGCCGGCTTCGGCGCCCGTGAATGGCATCAGAGAGTCACCGAGCACAACGGCGACGTCACCGCAGCGATCACCGACTGGATGGTCGAGACCGGGCGCCTCGCCGAGGACGCGCAGATCACCCACCTCGAACTGCGCGCATGGAAGCCCCCTACTGGATGAGGACATCCACTGCGACATCGAACACGACGAGCAGGAAGGTCAGGAATGCGCCCCTGCTCGGGTGGATGACGAATCTGGTTGCCAGCAGGGCGGCGAACGCTACCTGTCACCGGAGTTGAGGACGAGGTACTGCTGCTCGACCTGACGTACACGCTCGTGTTCCCGGACGCGGCGCCGGTGCTGGACAAGGCCATGCAGCACGCCGCCCACGACGAAGGCAGCGATGGTCAGGACAGAGAGCCAGGCGACCATGCCCGCCTCGGCCCAAGTGCCGTCGGCAGCCGGTTCAGAGTGTGCCTCGATGTACCTGGTGGTGACGGCCAGTTCCACGAGAGTGATGGGGATCCCGGCGGCGCTCCACACGCCCAGCAGCACCCATGGACTCCAAAGCCTCCGTTCCACGGGCAGTCCAAGCCCGTCGCGCACCGCCCGCGCCTGGGCATCACTTCGGTGTGCGGCCACCCATCCGGCCACCACGGAGACAGCGGAGCCTACAACCAATAGCCCGGCGAGATCTTCAAGGAAGAACTGCGCGTCGGGCGAAGTCAGCCGGGCCGTTGCCATCACCGGGAATGCCGTCACGATCAAGGCCCCTGCCAGGGCCTTCCACTTCGACGACCACACCTGATCGGCACCCCTGCGCCACTGATTGACGCACCGAACCACCGCCGCGGCCGCGCCCGCCCAGAACACCGCACACAACACCACCGCCCCCATAGGGTGGCCTCCCTCCCTCGGACCCTTGACACCGGCCTCAGCAGAACCGCTCACGGCGCAACTGCCCTTCGAGGCGTACCTACGCCATGCGGATGTCGCTGACCCGGGGCTGATGATCAACGATTTCGTACATCGCCTGGTAACGCACAACAGAAGTCGGTCAAATGACACCAGATCGCATATCACCGCCGCACCGCAGCGGTGTCAGCGCTCTCCCTTACTGTGGCGGGCGAGGACGTTGCCTACAGTGAGTGCCTGGCGCTGCGACATCGGGTGAAGGGAAGCGGGAGTGCCTTCTTCTACGGCTGAAGCCGGCCAGCGCATCGAGACGAGGGAGCATTCTGGGCTGGCGGCGCTGGGCGCCGACGAGTGGCACGCCACGCTCAAACAGCTCGCCAGCCGGGCCGATGCTGACCCAGCCGTAGCCCGCGAGGTGGTGCGCCGGCTGCACGCAGGGCTGCTGACCATGCGGGACATGCGGCTCGTGCTACTCGCCACGGGGCACCTGTCCGGCTGGCAGTCGGCCCGCCGTGCGGTGATTGACGCTCTCGCCGACGACCCGGAGACAGCACGGCACGTCCTGGTCCTCCACACCCAGATCGAGCTGCTGCCACCACCTCAGTACGAACAGATTCAGCAGCCGCAGCCCGGTGCCTCGGCTGCCTATGCCGCCCGGGTCGGGCCTGCGGACGCACAGGTCACCGGCCCCGCCCAGCAAGCCCGTACCAGCCGCGAGGCCAAGGACCGGGCGGCGCTCGCCCTGCTGGCCCGCCTCGCCGGAGTCACTCCACCCGGCCAGATGCCGGCGCAGACGGCTGAGCGCCTGGTGCTGCCCGGCATGCTGACAGAGGCCTTCGAGCAGCGTCTGCTGAAGGCCCTCAAGGCCGGGCAGGAACCAGGTGCTGAGCTGGAAGCGGAAGCGCTGCACCGGGCTGGCGCGGGACGGCTACGCCACCGCGACATGTACCTGCTGCTCCTCGACGCCCGGGGCGAGACCTGGAACCGTGTGCGGATGGCCGCGCTGGAGCGGGCCGCGGCGATGCCGCCGGCCCCGGCTCAGCTGCTGCACTGGTACGCCGAACAGCACGGTGATCCGAACGGCCTGTCCTACCAGGAGGAGTTGGACGCCCGCGAGGGACGTCACCGGGTGCGGGCCCGCCTGCAGCTGGAGAGTACGCGTACCGGACCGGTACGTTCGGCCTGGTCACGCAAAACGGCCCGGCATTACGCCAGCTGCGCGCTGCTTGCCGAACTGGCGGGCCTGCCCGAGCCCGAGCCGCAGACTGAGGACAAACGGGTTGAACCTGCACGCCTTTCACTTCCCGCGAAGGGCCAGGACCCGGTCAAAACGCTGAACAAGCACTACCAGCGGGAGCTGATCAGCAAGCCCAAGGCGACGCTGCGCAGCCTGGGTTCGCGCGTGGAGTGCACTTACACCAGCCAGCATCGCGACTCCGGAACCCAGGTTCAGGCGACCGCAGCCGGCCCGGACAAGGAGGCGGCGCGCCGGGCTGCCGCGTTGAAGCTGCTACACAAGTTGCACAGCGTCGACGTCGCCGCTCTGCGTTCCTCTGCCTCCAGCCGGCGTGCGGGCCAGGCGGCATCCGCAGTCCCCGAGACCACGCCCGCACCGGCACCGGCACCGGCACCGGCCGAGGCTTCCGCGTCGGCGGACCGTATCGAGCGCCCGCCGCTCCAACCGCAAGACCATCATCCGGTCGCCTGGATGCGCGACGCGCTCGCAGCCGGTTGCCCCCTCATGCTGGAGATCACCGACGGTGCTGGCCCGGCGGCGTGGTGGGTGCACGACAGCGGCCTGCGTGCGCTGCCGATGACTGATCTGCCCGCTCCGCTTGTCGCCGGGCGCACCGCGGCAGGCGCCGCTGGGTGGCGGCTGCCTCTCGGCTTCGGTCTGCCCGTGGTGCACCAGCTGGGCGCGGGTGCGCATCCGAGCGCGGTGTTCTGGCAGCGGGCGGTGCACATCGCCCTGCAGCTCGTTAAGGCCAAGCTCGTCTATCCCGCCCTCGACGAGGGGGAGCGGGCCGTATGGCGTGCGGGGCCGATCCCGGCCAGCGCCGAGGAAGCGCTCGGCGCCCTCGCCGAGGCCGCACCACCGGCCGCGATCCCCTCCGGCATGGCGGCGCGGCAGGCCCTCACCGCGTGCTGCGACGCGGTAGCCGACACGCTCGTGCGCACCCCGGCCGCAGCGCTGTTCGGCGCCAGCCCCTGGACCGCCTCCGCGCCTGCCCCGGTCAGCGCGGAAACCGAGCGAACGGTGCGCGACTGGCTGGATGGTGTGGAGGACCAGGCGGACGGTGGCCCGGCCCCGCAGCTGATCCTTCGCGTGCAGTCGCCCAGCGACGAGCAGGCCGCCGCCGGCCGGCTCACTGCCGACCTGCACCTTGCCCCCGCCGGATCCAGCCCAGACGCGTCGGGCGAGGTTCCCGCTGCCCGAGTATGGGCCGGTACCGCGCGCCTTGTGGGCGAGAGCGCCGACGCCATCCGGCCGCGGGTGCGGCGGGCCCTGCGCCGGGCCGCGCGCAGGTGCCCGGCCCTGGCCGGGCTGGCCGGCGAGGACAGTCCGCAGCGCTGCACCCTGCACTCCGGCGCGATCACCGTTCTGCTGGAGCAGGAGGCCGAACTCGCCGAGGCAGGCGTCCGCGTGGTGTGGCCCGAGCGGCTGCGCACCGCCTTGTCGGCGGCCGCGGTCGTCGGCACGGCCGGCGCGAGCCCCAACGCGGGCGGCCCGGCCGTAGGAGAGCGGCCGCGGTTCAGCGTGACGGCCCTGCTCGACTTCCGCTGGCAGCTCGCCCTGGACGGCGCCGACCTCACCGAAGAGGAGATGGACGCCCTGGCCGAAGCCGCCCGGCCGCTGGTCCGCATCCGCGGACAGTGGGTGCTGGCCGACCCGGTCATCGCCCGGCGCGCCCGGCACCGGCTCCTGGGGCAGTTGCCGGGGACGCAGGCGCTGACCGCGGCCCTGACCGGCACCGTCACCGTCGCCGGCGACACGGTCGTCTGCCGGCCATCCGGACCGCTCGCCGACATGATCGACGTCCTGCGGCGCGGCGAACACCACGAGCAGACGGTGCCTGCCCCCGCTGGCCTGACGGCCAGCTTGCGCGGCTACCAGCAGCGCGCCCTGACCTGGCTCGCCCACACCACACGCCTCGGCTTCGGTGCCGTCCTCGCCGACGACATGGGCCTGGGCAAGACCCTCACCGCGCTCGCCTTCACCTTGCACCACCAGCAGCACACGCCCGGCCCGGCCCTGGTGGTGTGCCCGGCGTCCCTGGTGACCACCTGGTGCCGCGAGGCCGCCCGCTTCGCCCCCCACCTGCCGGTCATCGCCTACCACGGCAGCGACCGCACCCTCGAGGCGGCCACCGACACGACCCTGGTCGTCACCACCTACGGCCTGCTGCGCCGCGACGCCGCCCGCCTCGCGGAACAGCAGTGGGCCCTGGTCATCGCCGACGAGGCCCAGCACGCCAAGAATCCCGCCTCCTCCACGGCCCGCCAGCTGCGTTCCCTGCCTGCGGCCACCCGCCTGGCCTTGACCGGCACCCCGGTCGAGAACAACCTCTCCGAGCTGTGGGCGCTGCTCGACTGGACCAACCCGGGCCTGTTCGGGCCGCTGAAAACCTTCCGCTCCCGCTGGGCCAACACCGCTGAGCGAGACCCCGGCTCGGCCGAAGCCGCCGAACTCGGCCGCGTCATCGCCCCGTTCGTGCTCCGGCGCCGCAAGAGCGACCCCGGCATCGCGCCCGAACTGCCCGCGAAGATCGACCAGCCGCGCCTGGTGCAGCTGACCACCGAACAGGCCGCCCTGTACGAGGCGGTCGTCCGCGAGACCCTGCAGCAGATCCAGGACGCCCGCGGCATCGAACGCAACGGCCAGGTCTTCAAGCTGCTCACCGCACTGAAGCAGATCACCAACCACCCCGCCCACTACCTGCGAGAACAGCCACCCACCCGCGACCAGGCCGCCGCGTTCGCGGCGCGTTCGGCCAAGACCGCCGCGCTCACCGACCTGCTGGAAACGATCAGGGCCCGGAACGAGGCCGCGCTCGTCTTCACCGGTTACGTGCAGATGGGCCACCTGCTCACAGCCCACCTCACCCACCTCGGATATGACCCGCTCTTCCTGCACGGCTCCACCCCTGTCGCCGAGCGCCAGCGCATGGTCGACGCCTTCCAGGCCGGACGCCACCGGGTGATGATCCTGTCCCTCAAGGCCGCCGGAACCGGCCTGACCCTCACCCGTGCCGCCCATGTCATCCACTTCGACCGCAGCTGGAACGCCGCCGTCGAGGACCAGGCCACCGACCGCGCCCACCGCATCGGCCAGCATCGCACCGTCAGCGTCCACCGCCTGATCACCGAGCACACCGTCGAGGACCGCATCGACGAGCTCCTCACCCGCAAGCGGGCCCTGGCCTCGGCCGTCCTCACTGGTGGGGACCAGGCACTGACCCAGCTCACCGACCAGGAACTGGCCGATCTCGTCGCCTTGGGAGAGCGCCGATGAGCGTGCAGCACACCACCGCCGGATGGGCCCGCGCCCTCACCAGCGCCCTCCACGAGGCCGCCGGCGACGCCCGTCTCCACGACGCGGCGCGCCGCCTGCTCGCCGCCGGCCAGGCCGGGCCGCTCAACGTCAACCAGGGCTTCGCCACCAGCAAGTTCCCACTGCCCGATGGCCGGGTCGCCCGGCCCCGCCTTCTGGTCACCCCACTCACTGCCGGCGAATGGGACCGCATCGAGGCCGCGATCTGCGCCCGCCCCGACGCCACAGACCTCGCAGGCACCGCCGCCATCAGCGACCAGCTCACCGACCCGTCCCTCACCGCCGGCGTCCCGATCGTCCCCACCGCGCAGGACATCTCCCACACCTGCACCTGCACCCCCGACGCCGCCAGCACCGCGTGCCCCCACTCCGTCGCCGTCGGCATGCTCCTCACCGAGCGGGTCCGCACCGCGCCCGCCCCGCTGTTCACCCTGCGCGGCCGCCCCCACCAGCACCTGAAGAAGCGGCTGCGCGCGAACAGCCCGACACCTCAGACCGCCAGCCCCCCAGCACCCACCACCGAGCCGGCCGCCGCCCGCCCTCCCCACCACGACACCCCCGGGCCCGCCGCTGCGGTGCCGGCGCAGACCACCAGAGCGCTCCGGCCGATCCCGGACCCGGTGACCCTGAACCTCACCCAGGCGCGCCCAGTGCTGCACGCTCCGCTGCCCGAACCCCCCGAGCCGCTGCCAGGCACCCAAGCCCTCCGCGCGCTCGCGGCAGACGCCGCTCACCGCGCCGGAACCTGCCTCGACGGGCAACAGCTCCCTGACGGCCACACTCCCGGCGGGGACATCGCGCGGTTCCTGTCCCTCCCGCACGGCGCCGCGTTCCGGCAGGCCGCCATGGACCACCTCGGCCTGGACATCGTGGGCATGGGGCACCTGCAACTCGCCTACACCCACGGCGGGCCAGCCGGCGCCGCCGTCTACCTCGAGGCGTTCACCGTCGACCACGACACCCTCGCCCACGCCCAGGCCAGCATCCAGCCACTGCGCCCCGCCCCCACAGCCACCATCGTGTGCGAGGACAACCGGCTCACCGACGAGGCAGCCAACATCCAGCTCAGGTACGGGCCCGACGGACGCTGGTACCCCTACCGCGCCCCGTACGGCATCTGGCAACCCGTCCCCGGCCCCTCTCCCGACCCCGCCGAGGCCTACCGCGCCGCACGACGCTCCAACCAGCGCACTTCATGACAAATCGCCCGATGGTCTTCACCGCCCAGCTTGATATGAATCCATCCGCGACCTGGGGCGGATCATTGCCCTGCCATTTCCGTGCGGCGGTGCCGGTAGGTCCCCGCCATGCCAGTTGGGGGTGGTTCGGCCCGCGGAAGTTGGAAGGAATCCGCGACAGCCGTGAAGCCGCAGGCGATTTCAAGCCCGGTACGCCTCGGCCAGACTCACTCACTCTCGGCCAGACCCACTGACCCTCACTGCACCACACTGGCTGGAACCGGAACGGCCCGATGAACAAGCGTGCGACAGTGTTCCCGCCCTGAGGAGCTCGTCTGCCGGGACCCAGCGATGTGCTTTCCAAAAAGAGTGGTGCGCATCACAGTGTGTAGATTCCGACCTGCTGTTTTACGCCCCACAACGTACTCAGACTGTAGCCAGTCTGTAGATCGGAAACGCCGTCAAGCGATGTGCTGCGGCCGCAAGTTACGACGCCGCGATCGCCCGTCGATAGACTCCCAGTACGCGAAAGGAGCCCTGCTTCCCAACGGGTTTCCAGGCCACTGAGTTGGGAGGGCTCCTTGCGTGGTGCTGCAACGAAACGCAACGCAACGAAGCGCAACTAACACCAATACGGAGCCTAGCGTGAATTCACGAGACAAGCATCCACGTCCGGTGGACAGATGGCTGTCTGCCATCCGCATGCACCTGCGGAAATGGACCGGAAGTGGTGGACAGAGTGTTCAGCACCACTTCCTTCAGGGCGTGGCCTACAAGCTGGGCAGCGGCGCCGTAACGCTGCTGATCCTGTGGTGGGAGACGCGACACTGACCGCGTTGCGGGCCCCGTAGCTGACTGCGGGCCCGCACTACGGCAGAAGTCACTCAACCTGGCCCACCGGGGCGGCATGCCCGCAAGGACAGCTGCGGCGCGGTGGCTGCGGCGACGGCTCGGCCGGCGTTCTTGCAGTTCCCCGACTGACACCTGGCCGCAGCGGAGCCGCGCCGGTTAGACGGTTGAATGGTCCTGCCCGCCCCCCCAGTTCTTCTGCGGGCAGGACCAGGCCCCTTGCGCAGAGCCGGCCTCGAAGGCGACGAGCACGCGGTTGCCGCCCCCGCTGAAGGCACCGGCGTGGCGAGGGGGCCTGTGGGGAAGTGTTTCCCCGCCTCATCTGCCTCGACTTCAACCGGTGTGCACGAGGGTGCCGGCCCCTGGCACAAAACCTTCGCCTGCCCGGCTGGGCTGCGGTGCCGGGCCCCGTGGGAGCCGGGTCGACGAGCGGCAGTCCGCGGGCGGTGGCGACGTCGTGGGTATCCCGGGCGAGGACGACCTCGTCCGCACCAACCGCCGCCGTGATGTTCGCAAGTTCCGCGTTACTGGTGAGCTCGTCTTGGTCGACCTTGAGCGGTCCACGCAAACGCGCCGACGTCGTCAGGCGTCCGGCGCTGCCGCCACGATCAGGTGGCACGCTGGGAAGGTTGGGTTACCCGGGACTTCCGTATCCTCGCCGGTCCCCTGTCGACCAGTCCCCCTCGGCGCGGCCGGCGCCATAGGTCCTCGGTGAGAGGCCCCGCGCAGCAGGCGGACGATGCGATGCAGCCGAGAGCACGTCCAAGCACTCTGGTGGTCAGTGGTTGC